>DAOLNV010000001.1:154591-161333 GCA_035416745.1 Candidatus Hydrogenedentota bacterium
CCCGGCGCCTTCATCTGGCACTTGCCTTCGAACAAGACGCCTTCGGCTATGGCGATCTTCGGCGCGGTGATGTCGCCCAGGAGCTTGCCCTTCGCGGTGACCTCGAGGCGGTCATGCGCGAACACATTTCCTTCCACTTCGCCGCTGATGATGATCTGGCCGGCTACGAGCTCGGCTTTGACGCGGCCGGTCTCCTGGATGACGATGGTGTCATCGCAATGAATGCGCCCGGACACCATGCCCTCGATGCGAACCGTGCCTTTTGATTTCAATTCGCCGACGATTGTCGTGCCTTGGCCGATAATCGTAACGACATTGGTCTCGTTGTACGTTTTTTTTCTTCCGGAATCGAGCATAGTTAGTTGACCACAGTAGTTTCGGGATCGATGTTCTTGCCGTTCTTATACACTTCGTAATGGACATGGTAGCCGGTGCTGCGCCCCGTCGTGCCGACCAGTCCGACCTTGTCGCCGCGCATTACGATATCGCCCACCTCGACCACGGACTTGTACAAATGGGCGTACAATGTCCGGAACCCGTAACCATGGTCGATTTCGACGATATTGCCCAGATCGCCGTCACGCTCGGCTCGCATGACCTTGCCCTTGGCTGTCGCCAACACCGAAGACTTGGCCGGCGCCGAGATGTCGAGGCCGGTATGGAACTGCAGCCGCTTCGAGAAGGGGTCCTTGCGGTTGCCGAACCGGGAAGAGAGCTTTCTGCGGGGATCGACGGTAGGAAGGATATTGGGCGTGCAGGCGATGCGCTCGCGTTTTTCCGTCGTGGCCGCCAACAATTCTTGGAGGCTGGCAACGCGCAGGTCGATTTCCTGGATAATAAGGTCGGCGGAAGGCTCTGACAAACCGTATATCCAGTTTGACGGGCGCGTGAGTTCATCCCCGCTCGAAGCAACCATATCGCTGAGGTCCGCCGGCGGGCCGCCTACGCCTCCGACGCCGTCGCGTATGTAGTCGGCGGAGGACCGGACCTTGGCCGGAAGGTCATGTACCTCGCGAATCTGGGACTCCAGTTCGTAGAGCCGGTTCAATTTACTTGTAATGGAATCGATACTCTTCTTGTAATCTTCACGGTACTTGCTTTCGATGGCGGCCAGTTCGTCGGGAGTAATCCCCTCGATGCGGTGGATGACTCCCCCCGCCGTGCGGAGTTGAAAGGTTGCCCGCTCCAGTTCATGCACCTGGGCCTGGGAATAGCGGTAAAGCTGGAAGGTGAATGTGGAGGCAAAGGCCAGGACACAAAAACACGCAACGGTTAACCAGAGGTGAAAGCTGCAGAGACTGAGGTTTCGTGTGGCCCCCTTGCCATGGGGGATCATCATCACGGTCCACTTCTTCATATGGTACGGACTCCCGTGGATGTGAGAGGGCTAACTCTACCTGAATGTGGCGTGGGCACGGAATCTCCCCATTTATGCTCCAACGCGACTCCCCAACTTAATACATGCATCTGCGTTTTAGTTCCCACTACCAAACCGACTATAGCATGCCCCAAAAATGAAGTCAACGAGAGAAAAAGTGCTTACGCAGACAGTCGCGCGCATTTCTCATAAATATCAGTCAGGGCAATAGTTTACCTTCCGCCGGTGCCCCATCGTCCCTCAGAAGCCAGCGCAGCCTGTCCAGACCCACCAACAGATGTTTCGTATCGAGCCGCATGGCCGTTCGTTCAGTCCTGATTCAGCCTCAGTTCAGTAGGTCCGTCTCCCTGTGGGAGATGCCGGCGTTTGGCGGCCTTTACAATAAGCTCTCCCCCTCCGACATAGCAGCATTCCTCGATTTCACAGCCGCACCGCTCCATCTCTTTGCATAACGAGGCCCGAGTATAGTGCATGATATGCTCGTCTGCGTACGCCGTGGGGCGGGCCAGCGCGTAGAGGCGCTCGGTGACAGGCCACCAGAACGTGGCGTAATCGGGTGTTCCAATGACCACGACGCCGCCTGTCCGGCAGACTCGGGCGGCCTCCTGGACGCAATTCAGTTCGGGGGTATGTTCGATGACCTGAGAGCTGACCACGATGTCGAATTGCTCATCGCCGAAGGGCAGCGCTCCGGCGGTGGCCTGCAGGCGGCGCGGCGCCTTATCGCGTAGAAACCGCAATCGGCTGATGTTGATATCGAGCCCGAACATCTCCGGCCGCGTGGTGATGATGCGGCTCGAGCCGCACCCAATGTCAAGGATGCGGCCGGGGCCGTCAGTGAGCCGGCGGATGATCGAGAAGCGCTTGCGCTGCCAATAGCGCTGCAGCCAGATCCGGCTGTCGTAGGCCCGGTAGTCGTAGTCCGGGAAGCCGATACTATTGCGGAGGGCATGCATGCGTTTCAAGGTGCGGAGGCAGCTTCTGAAAAGCCGGAATACCGTCCCCGCTTCCTGGCGATAACGTTTGGACTCATAGTGGAAAGGCAGCTCAATGACGCTGCCGCCCTTGGACATGAACCGCAGGAGAACCTCCATGAGCACGTCGTAGTCTTCACCCTCAATGGGGACGCGGCGAAGCATGCTCGTGCGGTACATGCGCCGTGCGGAAGAGAGGTCGCGAATGGGCAGTGAAAGGGCCGTGCGGTACATCCAATTGAGCGATCTGCTCACCAAGCCGCGCAACCAGGGCATCGTGTACGCGCCGCCCGTCACGTAACGGGAAGCGATCAGCAGGTCGCCGCGGTTACGGCGCCGGCAGAATGCAAACACCAGCGAAGCATCGTGGGGGCTTGGGTTTTCGAGGGTCATCAGCCAGGCGCCGTTGGCTTCCCGGACCGACGCCCGCAGGGCGTCTCCGCAGGTGTTGCGCTCGAGGGGCACTCTCCGTACGGCAAACCCGCCTATGTCTGTCGGCGGCTCCGTGGCGGCGCTGCCGGTCAGGATGAGGAACTCGGCGGTCACATGACACTCGCGCACGAGGGGCGCGATACCTTCCAGGGCCTCAACCGCTTCCTCGACCGGCGCCCCGCTGCACGCAATGGTTACATCTATGGCGCTCATCTGACCTCGATAAACATCTGGATGAAATCCGAAGATTTCTTGCCCGGATACTCACGATTGTTGAATACCCGCACCAAGTCCTCGTAGTCCACTTGATGCCCACAATCCTGGCGGTAGAGCTTGTAGAGGGGTTTTGTCTCGACCACGCCGCCGCGCTGGCGGGGGCATCCCACGTCTTTGTGCAGGGTGAACCCTTTGAACGCGCCGCTCTGCGTTTCCTGCAGCTTGAACGGGTATAACCGGCACAAGAGAGGCCGGTGCTCGTATATTCTGCAGAATCTGGTCTTCTTGTTGAGGAAATGGCAGCCGCGCCTTCCCCGTTTCAACGCCATGAGATACCGTTGTTTGCCGCACATCAGCCATGTGGGGTCCTTTTTGTTGACGCCGCTGATGTCGTCCGGTCCCAGGAATTCCAGAAACACGTATGGGGATTCACCCGTGTTCTTCACAATCCGAATCACGTCCCACGGAGTAGGCAAACAGACCACGTCCGTGCAACAATGGCCACAGCTGTGGCATCTGAATAGAACTGTTTTTCGTCCCATGCGGGCATACGATACGGACTGCGCGGGGCAAAGGCAAATAGACATCGGGGGAACGTCAGGTCCCGTCCTGCACCTGTTTCTTGCGTTCTTTCATCGACAACGGGACGATGAGCACGGCGCATTGGGCTTTTCGGCAGATTTTTTCGGTCACGTTTCCGAAGAGCACCTTGCCGAGCGAACTTCGCCCGTGGCGGCCCATAACGATGAGATCGACGGCCTTTTCTTCAGCGAACTGGAGGATGGCTTCCCAGTCTTTGCCTACGCGGATAACCACTTCGATGTTGACGGATGCTGGAGTGCGCGCGAGGTAGGCTTCTTGTATGTGCTCGTCGATGTCATGCGTAGCCTTCTGGTCGACGTCCTCGACTTCGTAGAGATAGGTTTTCCAGAACTGGGCGTCGGGTTCGGGTATGACGTGGAAGATGTAGAGGATGCTCCCGGGGCGGCGTACGGAAGCATCCAGAGCGTAGTCGAAAGCGAATTCGGCGTTTTCGGAAAAGTCCGTGCAGAACAGGATGCGCTCGTATGCGCCGGTGTCTCGAATGGTTTCTGTCATGGCCTGCACCCCTCTTGTTTGGCCGTAGCATTTACCTCATCAATTTGGGTAGAAACAGGCAGATCCAAGGGAACGCGACCAGCATTGCCGAGGCAACGATGAGTGCCGCCAGAAAGGGCAGCGAACCCTTGAACACCGTTTGCAGGGGAATATCGCGCGCAATGCCGCTTACCACGTATACATTGACGCCCACCGGGGGCGAAATAACGCCCATCTGTGTGACCACGACCATGATCACGCCGAACCAGACGGGGTCGTATCCGAGCTTCTGGACAACCGGGTAAAAGATGGGAACCGTGAGCAATAACAGGGCCAGCGCGTCGAGAAAGCAGCCGCCCACGAGGTAGAAGAGGATGATGAGTGCGATGATCACGAATGGGGGGACGGGAAGCTCCGCCAGGGTTTCGGCCAGTACGGAGGGGATGCGTGTAACGGCTAGAAAATGCCCGAAGATCAAGGCGCCCGCTATGATGATCATAATCATGCAGGACGTGCGAAGCGTTTCGATCAGCGCTTGCACGAAGACTTTCCAGGTCAGTTTCCGCTGTACCAGGGAGACGACGATTGTGCCGGCGGCGCCGATAGCAGCGGCCTCGGTAGGCGTAAACAGCCCGATAAACATCCCGCCCATCACGATGGCAAACAGGATCAGGGTTTCGGACACGCCCGCCAGGGCCTTGAACCGTTGCGCCCACGTCATGGGGGGACTGGGCGGCCCGAGATGGGGCCGGCGTTTGCAGTTCACATAGATGGTAATGCAGAACATCGCGCCGATCATGATGCCGGGGGCGACGCCTGCAAGGAATAATTCGCCAATGGACTGCTCGGTCATGATCGCGTAGACGATAAAGACCACGCTCGGGGGAATGAGCATGGCCAGAGTGCCGCCGGAAGCCACCGTGCCGCTGGCCAGTTCCACATCGTAGTTGTAGCGGCGCATCTCGGGCAGGGCCACGGCCGCCATCGTTGCCGCCGTGGCGGGTCCCGAGCCGCAAATTGCGCCAAATCCCACGCACGCCGCCACGGTGGCCATGGCCAAGCCGCCGGGCAGGGGGCCGAGCCATGCGTAGGCGGTATTGAACAGGCGCCGGCTGATGCCCCCGTGAAACGCGATCTGGCCCATCAGGACGAAGAGGGGGATCACGGTGAGGCTGTAGTTCGAGAACGTTCCGTAGAAGTCGTTTGTGGCCATGCTGAACGCCGCGTGGGGCGATACGACGATGGCGAACCCGACCGTGCCGACCACAGCCATGCACAATGCCACGGGCATGCTGCTTGCAAGAAGCACGACCAACGCCACGCAACCGAGAATGCCGATCTGAATTTCCGTCATGGTTTGATCAACTCCCGGTTGGGATGCAGCATGTTGTGAATAATCACCAAGGTGGTCAAGCCGCACGAGAATGCCAGCATGTGGAGTGTCCAGAACATTGGCACCTGGAGGGTAGGCGTTACCTCGCCGCTCCTGTACATGGAGCTGCCCTGCAGGACGCATCGCCGGCACATCAACACGAACAACACGATGGCCAAAAGCCGCCATGACGTATCGACGATAATCCGGCCGCGGCGCGGGAGCTTGTGGAAGAAGAGCTCGATGGAAACGTGTCCCTTGACCGCCGTGGTATACGGCAACGCGCACGAGATACAGACGGCGCCCGCAAGAGTTACGATGTCGAACGCCCCCGGTAGCGGCGCATTATGCAGTTTCCGCAGTACCACATCGAGGCAGGTTGTCACGACCATGACGCACACCGCGGCCGCCGCGGTGTACGCCATGATCATGATCACAGCCTTCACAATCGCGTTGTACCAGGCGTACAACGCCTTCAGACGGCTAGTCATACGACGGTCGATTCCTTTCCTCGAGAAGTCACCGGTTTGCGGACGCGGCCAGCTTCGCCTGCAATTCGGCCAGGAACTTGTCGCCCGGCAGGTTCTTCTGGGCCATGTTGGCGACGTAGTCATTCAGGATGGGCGCGACTTTCTCGCGCCACCGGGCCTGTTCCGCCTCATCCAGGGTGATGGTTTGCTTCCCGAGGCTTGCGACAAACTCCCGGCCTTCAACATCAGCCTGGTCCCATGCAGCGCCGTGTTTGGGGATCCATTCGGCACTGACCTCGTTGAAGATCTGTTGAATGTCGGCGGGCAGCTTGTTCCATGCATCGAGATTCATCGTGACGAACATCGCCGTGGTGTAGCCGATGCAGGTGCTGTCGATGACGTAGTCGATCACCTCACCCTGTTTCCATCCCTTGAGGGTCTCGATGGGGCATAGCGTCGCCTCCGCGACGCCCTTTTGCAGGGCTTCGTAGGTTTCGGGCTGGCTCATGCCCACGGCGGCGCCGCCAAGACTCTCGACGACTTTCGATGAAAGACCCGTAGCCCGGATTTTAAGCCCTGCCAGGTCTTCGAGCTTGTGTACGGGTTTCTTGGAGGCGAGGATGCCGGGACCGTGGGCGTGCACGTAAAGGAGATGGGTGTCAGCGATCTCGGCTGGCTGGTATTTCTGGATCATCTCATTTGCGACCCGCGTTGCCGTCGACCCGTCGGGGTAGCCAAGGGGCAGGTCGAGGCCCTCAAGCAGTGGGAAGCGTCCGCGAGTGTATGCAAAACAACTCATCCCGATATCCGAAATGCCGTTCAC
>DAOLNV010000001.1:161433-299184 GCA_035416745.1 Candidatus Hydrogenedentota bacterium
CAATAGTGCCACTAATCCGAGACAAGTGATTCGGCGCGTGATTGTGCTCTCAAACATGGCCATTTCCTTTCTGACGCGCGTTTACGGAACGCGAATTCCTCGGCAACGAACCCCCCGTTTGCGCCTTGTGTGCCGTCGCGACGAGGACGCCGAAGCGAGACACTAAAATCCCCATACAACTTGGTCTTGTCGGATACCCGCCCCCTATTATGCCGAAATGGACGCAAGAATGCATCAACCTAGATTTTCGTCCAGAGGAGAAGCCTGGAAGACCGGAGTCGGGTGCGCGAGCTACCCGGCAGCGGACCCTGTGTGGGAGAGTATTGCCTTTTCTGGCAGCCGCATGCAAGATACCGCATGTTCCGCATGCGGTATGTCCGGGCCACTGGCAAATGGCCTAACCGTCTGAAAGGGATATGGATATGTTTAGCCCGAATCTCCAGGTGCTGGTGTGTATCTCGGCTCTGACTGGCGGGGTACCGGCCGCGCCGGGCGCACTGCAGCCGGGATTCCTGCGCTGCGAATACCTTGTTGATCCCATAGGAGTGGGAGTTGCCCCGCCGCGGTTCTATTGGACGGTTGCCTCAAACGAGCGCGGACAGAGGCAATCCGCGTATCAAGTCCTTGTCAGCACGTCGGCTGCCCTCCTTGACCAAGACCAGGGCGAGCGGTGGGACACCGGGCGCGTCGAGTCCGATGAGACGCTGCATGTCACGTATCAAGGCAAGCCACTGGCCCCGGAAACTACGTATTACTGGAAGGTGAGGGTGTGGGACCGTTCGGGGAATCCTTCGGAATGGAGCAAGACTGCCACATTCACCATGGGCCTGCCAAACCAGGCGGATTGGCAGGCGAAATGGATCGAAGCCCCGCGCGAAGCGCCCGAGCCTCTGCCGAAACACAATGGGTTTCACACCCAATTTGTCGAAGACCGCGATACGCCCAAGTGGGTAACGATCGACCTGGGAGCGCAGCGCCCATTCGATAAGGTCCAACTTCACCCCGCGCGGCCATACGATTACACGCCGGACACGCCCGGCTACCTGTTTCCCGTGCGTTTTCGTGTTGATGTGTCCGACAAGGAGAATTTCGAAGTCTTTCAGACGGTCGTCGACAAGACCGGCTCGGACTTCCCAAACCCTGGCGAAAGCGCCCCTGTATTCGAATTCGGCCCCGCAACAGCGCGCTACGTGCGGTTGTACGTGACCCGGCTTGCGCAGCACGATCCCGGCAACCATGCCTTTGCCTTGACCCAGATGCAGGTGTTCGACGGCAACGAGAACATCGCGCGTAACATGCGGGTCATCGCCTCGGACAGCGTGGGGGGGACTTGGTCGCCGGAAGCACTGGTGAACGGACGCACGGAACCCGGTGCGGGCCGCCAAGGCGAACGCCACGCCGCACCCGTATTCCGCAAGGAATTCGAATTGGCCGCCAAACCGGTCCGCGCGCTTCTGCACATCTCCGCGCTGGGATTATGCGAAGCCGAGATGAACGGCCAACATGTCGGCGACCACATCCTCGCTCCGGAATGGACGGACTACCACACCCGTGTGCAGTATCAGACGTATGACGTCACGCCGCTGCTCAAGGAAGGGGAAAATGCCATCGGCGTGACGCTCGGGGACGGCTGGTACGCCGGGCGCATCGGTCTGGCGAATGTCGTACCCGACGGCCTGACGTGGGGCATATACGGCGTGAATCCGAAGCTCATCGCCCGACTGCATATCGAGTGCGCGGACGGTTCGCAGGCCGCCATAATCACGGACGATACCTGGCGCTGGACCCGGAACGGTCCCGTACGCGCAAACGACATCCTCGACGGGGTGGCCTACGACGCGCGTAACGAAATGCCCGGATTCAGCCGGCCGGGGTTCGATGACAGCGGCTGGGAAGCTGCCCGCGTCACCACCCACGACGCGGTGCTCGCAGCCCAGCCGAACGAGCCCATCCGCGTAACGAAGGAGCTTCCCGCCGTCGCGGCGACCGAGCCGAAACCGGGCGTCTACATCTTCGATCTCGGCCAGAACATGGTCGGGCGGCCGCGCATCACGGCGCAAGCGCCCGAAGCTACTGTCATGACCGTGCGGCACGGGGAAATGCTGAACCCCGACGGGACGCTTTACGTTGACAATCTGCGCGGAGCGCCTCAGGTCGACACCTATACTTTCCGCGGTGAAGGCCCCGAAGTTTTCGAGCCGCCGTTTACCTATCACGGGTTCCGCTATGTCGAGCTTTCGGGCCTGCCGGAACGCCCTGCCGAAAATGCGGTCCTCGGCCGGGTGTTTCATTCCGATGCGCCGGTAGCCGGGTCGTTTCAATGCAGCGAACCCATGCTGAACAAGCTGGCCGAGAATATCCTGTGGACCCAGCGCGCCAACCTCATGAGTTCGCCGACGGATTGTCCTCAGCGTGACGAGCGCCTCGGTTGGATGGGGGACATTCAGGTCTTCGCACAGACCGCCGTCTTCAACATGGATATGGCGGGTTTTTTCACCAAATGGCTGCAGGATGTGCGCGACGCGCAGGCCCTCGACGGCCGCTTCCCCGATTTCGCGCCCCATCCTTTCGGCCCCAACGAGCGGTTTTCGGGCGTGCCGGCCTGGGGCGATGCGGGAGTGTTCGTGCCCTGGCACGCCTACGAGAATTACGGCGATGTGCGGATGCTCGGCGAGCAGTACGAGGCCGCAAAACGCTGGCTCGCCTACATCCGCGGCATGAATCCCGATCTCATCTGGCGCAACGGACGCCACAACGATTATGGTGACTGGCTCAACGGCGATACCCTCATCCTTGAGGACTGGCCCAAGACGGGCGGGGAAGTCCCCAAGGAGGTCATGGCGACGGCGTTCTTTGCTCGGTCCACGCAATTCGTGAGCCGCATGGCGGAGGTTCTGGGCAACGATACGGAGGCGCAGGAATATCGGAAGCTGGCGGATGACATTCGTGCGGCTTTCCAGCGCGAGTTCATCGATGCAGAAGGGCGCATCACAGGCGATACGCAGGCCGGATACGCCCTCGCGCTGCATTTCGGGCTGGTGCCCGAAGAACTCCATGACGCCGCGGTCGCCCATATGGTCGAAGCCGTGCGCCGCTACGACGGCCGCATCTCGACCGGCATCCAGAGCACCATCCGCCTCATGATGCAGTTGACCTGCAACGGCCATGTGGACCTCGCCTACAAACTCGCCTTGAACCGCGAAATACCGTCCTGGGGCTACGCCATCGGCCAGGGCGCCACCACCATCTGGGAACGGTGGGACGGCTACGTTGAAGGCCGCGGCTTCCAAAACCCGGGCATGAACTCCTTCAACCATTGGGCGCTGGGCGCGGTGGGCGAATGGCTGTTCCGCGTCGTGGGCGGCATCAATCCCGCGTATCCGGGCGAACCTGAGTGCCTGCCCGCGTATAAGCGCTTCGTCATTTACCCGCGCCCCGGAGGCGGACTCACCTGGGCCACGACCGAATTCCGGTCCATCCGCGGCCCCATCCGGACGGCCTGGCGCATCGAGAACGATACATTGACGCTCGAAGTCTCTATCCCCGCCAATACCACCGCCATCGTCTACGTCCCCACCAAAGACCCGGCGGGCGTCACCGAATCCGGACAGCCCGTGGCCAACATCAAAACCATCACCCCCCTGCGGGATGAAGACGGCTGCGTGGTATATGAGGTGCGGTCAGGGGAGTATGTGTTTGAGGCCGATTTCGGCAATTTTGGGGACACAATACTCAATTAGGCCTTCGCGCGGGCGGCATTCTGTACGTATTCTTACCCCGATTAGCCGGAATTGAGTATTGTGTCCCCCAAATTGCCAAATTGCTAAGTTGCTTTGTGGCAGTGAAATAGGGTAAACTCAGCTACTTTCTTCCTGCGATCTCCGCAGATCGGCGGAGATCGGTCACCCATGAGGACCCCTGACGCATGACCGCTGTCGAGAAGATCAGAAATGTCGCTATTATTGCTCATATCGATCACGGGAAGACCACCCTGATCGACAGCATTTTTCGGGCGGCTCATGTGTTTCGCGATAACGCGCTGGTTGCCGAGCGGGTGATGGACAACAACGAACTCGAGCGCGAGCGCGGTATCACCATCCGGGCCAAGCACTGCACGGTCGAGTGGCACGGTTACCGCATCAATATCATTGACACGCCCGGGCACGCGGACTTCTCGGGAGAGGTCGAGCGCATCCTCTCGATGGTGGATTCGGTGCTTCTGCTGGTCGACGCCAACGAAGGTCCCATGCCGCAGACGCGCTATGTGCTGATGCGGGCGTTGCGGCTGGGTCTGCGGCCCATTGTCATCGTCAACAAGGCGGACCGGCCGGGCGCCGCTCCCGGCCGCACGCTCGACCTGACGTTTGACCTGTTTGTCGAACTGGGCGCCAACGACGCGCAGTGCGACTTTCCGGTTCTTTACGGTTCGGGACTCCAGGGCTGGCTCGTGCGGGACCTCGCAAAGGACCCGCACGAGGGTATGAACGCCCTTTTCGAGACCATCATCGAGAACGTGCCTGCCCCCAGCGCGAACCTCGATGCGCCTTTCCTCATGCAGGTGAGCACGCTCGGGTGGCGCAACCATATCGGGCGCACGGGCACGGGCCGGGTGTTGCAGGGACGGCTCACGCGCGGCGGCGCCATCGCCCATATCACGACGAGGCGCACGGGCACGCAATGGCTCCGTCACCGGGGCGAAGATGTTTCTGATGACTGGGAAGTCACGGGCGTCGCGGACGACCGCGCGGTGCACCTCTGGGTAACCCGCGGCATTGAGACCGTGGCGTGCGGCGAGGTCTCCGCTGGAGATATCGTGACCATCGCGGGCCCGAAGGCCATAAGCATCGGCGACACGCTGGCCGCGCCGGGTCTCGAGGATTGTGCCCTGCCGCCCCTGGACATCGAGGAACCCACCGTAGCCATGACGGTGCTGGTCAATACGGGTCCTTTCGCGGGGCAGGACGGGAACGCCGTCACCATCCGCCAGATCCGGACGCGTCTCGAACGGGAACTGCGCACCAATGTGGCGTTGCGGGTCGAGGAAACCAATCGCGGCGACGGCATGAAGGTCTCGGGCCGGGGCGAACTGCACCTGGCTATCCTCATCGAGGAAATGCGCCGCGAAGGCATGGAACTCTGCGTGTCGTCGCCGGAAATCATCACGCACCACGACGCCGCCGGCACGCTGTTCGAGCCCTTCGAAGAACTGGTTATCGACGTGCCCCTCGAGTTCCAGGGCACCGTTATCGAAAAGGTGGCCCAGCGCAAAGGCCAACTGGTCAGCGTCGAGACCAACGGCGCCGGCATGGTCCGCCTCGAGTTCGCCATTGCCACGCGAGGACTCATTGGTTACCGTGGCGAGTTCCTCACCGATACCCGCGGACTCGGCATCATGGCGTCGCGATTCACGGGGTACGAACGCTGGTCGGGTCCCATCATCACCCGCAGCCGGGGGTCCATGATCAGCATGGACACGGGTGAAGCCACGTCGTACAGCCTCGAAAACCTCCAGGAGCGCGGCACGCTCTTCGTCTCGCCCATGGACCCCGTGTACGAGGGGCAGATCATCGGCGAGAACGCGCGTCCTGGTGACCTTCCCTGCAATCCCACCAAGCGCAAGGCCTTGACCAATCACCGTGCCGCGGGCAAAGACCACGCCATCGGGCTGGACGTCCCGCGCATCCTCACCCTTGATGCCGCGCTCGAATGGATCGCTCCGGATGAACTCGTGGAGGTTACGCCCAGGAACATCCGCGTACGCAAAGCCGTCCTGAGCGTGGAAGACCGCAAACGCCTCCACAAACGCGCGGCCGACGAATAGGGGAGAGGCGGCAGCGCCGGGGCTCGAAAGGCCATTCGGGGCGCTAAGAGAGCCTTGCCAATCTGTATTCGCGGGGGTATCGTGATTGCGGCGAAGCCCTGGATGCGCGGAAAGGAGCGCCGAACGATGTCGGGATGGTATGACGCCCTGGTGAAGCCCGCCTACAACCCGCCCGCGTGGATCTTTGGCCCCGTCTGGACCGCTCTCTACATCATGATGGCGGCGGCGTTCGTTGTCTTCGCCCTGAAATGCAAAGGGCGAACGCGCTGGCTCGGCCTGACGGTCTACACGGTCAACATCATGGCAAATCTCCTGTGGACGCCCCTCTTTTTCCGGTGGCATCTCATTGGAGTGGCGTTTGTGGACTGCTTTTTCATCGCAGCGTCCGCGTGGTTCGTGATTGTGTGGTTCTGGCGTGCGACCCGGGTGGGTGCTTTGTTGTTGATTCCCTACGCCCTGTGGACCTCCTTCGCGAGCGTTCTGAACTTCCACCTCTGGTTCTTGAACCGATAGGCTTAGACAGCGCGGTCAAACCCGGCCGCCCGGTCCGGCAGGCGCTGGGCTTCGCCCCCGCTCTCTCGCGCATTTCCGTAAAGGGCCGCCGGAATCACCCCGATCACCCGTGGAGGGCATGCGGCCACACAGGCGCCGCAGCCGTTGCATTGCTCCGCGTCGACGCGGACCATTGTGGTGTAGGTCTCACGCGAGAACTCTTCGACAATGGCCTTGCGCGGGCAAATCAGGGCACAGGCGGAACATTCCTTCTCCTCTGTAAGAAGGCAGCCGGTCTGTTGGATTTGCGCGAGCCCGATCCGCCAGTTGTTCTTTTCATCGAGAGGAAGCGCGGTAATGGCGCCGGTGGGGCAGCCCAGCCCGCAAGCGTTGCAGGTTTCGAGACAGTAGTTGGCGTCGAAATGAAGTTCGGGAACCAGAAGCAACGCCCAGCTCGGCGGCCGGAGGCCGGGCTGGATGATATTGGACGGGCATGAGCGGACACAGTTTCCGCAGCGGATGCATACTGCCGCAAAGCGGGTTTCGGCGACCGCGCCGGGCGGACGGAGGCGATGCTCATCCGCGGCGCGCGGCGCGCGAACCGCCAGCGCCGACACCGCCATGCCGCCGCCCAGCCCAAGAAACGCCCGGCGCGCGAGTTTGAGGTCCGGCTTCGCTGTTTCGGAAGCGTTGGACGATGCGCGGCGCGCAAGCGCTGCGTTAAGTTCCGCCAGAAGATCCTGGGTCGCGCCGAGCGGGCACAAGCGTTTGCACCATAACAGGGGAAACACGAGGCTCAGGATGAGCACGGCGGCCAATCCTGTCGCGCAGGCAACTTGTGCGGGGAAGGCGATATGCGCGGCGCCGGCTGCTCCCGTGAACAGCGCCAGCGGGTCCAGCAGAAGAAACAGGGGAAGCGACGCGATGGCCCCGCCTAGAGTGAGTAGCGCGGCCCATTGACCGACTTGCGGGACGCGCGAATACGTGGAGTCCGCCGAGGGCCTGGCCTTGGCACATAGCTCCACGAGCCATCCCACCGGGCAGAAATAGCGGCAGAATCCGCGTCTGCGCCATATCACGAACCCCAGCATGGGGAGCGCCAACAGGGCAGACAATGACAGTCCCACCGCCTGGGTGGCCATGACCGTGCACAGAAACAGGAACGGGCTGAGCGCCGGCAGCGCATAGCGCAGGACAACGGGAGGCAGACAGACGGCGCATACCTCCAGAAACACCAGGATTGCGAGACGGTAGCCGGTACGCGGCGGGAAGAATGTCATCCCAGATACGCCCCCTGCTTCTTCAACAATCCCTGAAGCGCCGCAACGGAGATGTTTCGCGGAGTGGCGTTTTCCTGGACAGCGAGGGCGGCTGCCGCGCCCGCCGCGTGCCCCGTCAGCATGCAGGGGGCAATCAGACGCGTATAGTTCAGCATGGTGTTGTCGGCAGCTACGCACCGCCCCGTGGCGAGCAGGTTATCAATGCGCTTCGGCACGAGGGTTCCGTAGGGTATAGGGCATGCCAGGTCTTTCAGGAATGAGTAGGTTCCCCCGATGCCCACCACGTCAGGACACGGCTTCTGTTCGAGCGTGTCTTCCAGCCGAAGCTCCTGCGTGCCCACCAGCGTGCGCGAGGCACGCACGCCCAGTTGGGAGGCGACGTCGAGCAGAAAGACGTTTTCGTAGCCGGGCGTGTCCTGGATCTGCTTGAGCTTGCTCCAGATGGCCTCGCGGGCGTCAAGTTCGCAGGTGGTCAGGGTCTGCACGTCGAGGCAGTCGCCTTGAGGCCCCTGCATGTTGACCCAGCGCACGCCGGGGACCGGGGTAGCGTCGCCGAGGTTGAGTCCCTCCGGCGCCTTGCCGTCCGGCACGTTGCCCAGACGGTGCACGAGGCCGATCCGGTGCACATGAGGGATGCTCTCCGCGCCCGCGGCATCGAACACGTCTCCGTCGCCGGTGGCGTCGATGACCACTTTGGCCCGGACCGCCATGCAACCGGCTTTGCTTTCGAAAAGCACGCCCGTGATGGCGTCGCCGTCCATGATGGCGTTGGTGACCCAACTGTGGAGGACAATATCGACCCCCTCTTCGCGGAGCATCTTGGCCAGAATGTACTTGGCGGCTTCGGGGTCTGTCGTGGCGTCGTGCGGACCGTCAGGAGTGTAGTTGATCGCGCCGTATTTGAGACTGTTTATGCGGCCGAGGATTTCATCGCCGATGCCCTGGACCATCTTCTTGCGCTTGCCGCCGCCGGGGATGTGTGTGCACAGCACGATGAGTACGAGGCCGGCGGTCCACAAACCGCCAAAACAGCCGTAGCGTTCGACAAGGGTGACGTTGACCCCGGCTCGCCGTGCGGCGAGCGCCGAAACAACGCCGGCGGTGCCGCCCCCCACAACCAGCACATCCGTGTCGCGGAACACGGGAATCTCGCGGCGAGGCTGGACCACTTTGCCGTCTTCAAGGAATGCCGCGCCTCCCCGGGCGCTCGCGGTGATTTTGCCGACAACCATGCTGCCTTCGTGAATGGGTTGGGAAGATGCGCGGCCGAATCCGGCGGCGGCAAGCGATGTAAGCCCCAATGCCCTGATGAAATCGCGGCGGTTAAGGTGTTTCATGAAGCAACTCCTATCCTGATGCCCGTGAGACAACCACGATGCCAGAACGGCTGCAAGAATGCCAGAGATGTCGCGTGACGGGCATAGGCCGGCGCCGCATTCCCGCGAACGGTCTGAAACACTCGGTCAGAGTCCATGCAGCGCGTCTTCAGACCATGTGTCAGGCGCACGCGGCGCAGCCTGAGAAGAACGCGACACCCGCCCGCCGGATGTTGCGCACGCTGTAACCGCCTTCCTGGACGACCAGCAGCGGCAGGCCGGCCCGGGCGAGGCGTTTCCCCATCGTACGAAACGCTTCGGCGCGCAATAGCAGGTTTCCCGTCGGATCACCTTTCATGGTGTCGAATCCGAGGCTGATGACGAGGATCTCCGGCTTTTTCCGGCCGATTTCGTCGAGGGACCTGTCGAAAATCCGCAGGTATGCCTCGTTTTCGATACGCGGCGGGAGCGGGAAATTCCTGTTGAAACCGAGGCCTTTGCCGGCGCCCGTTTCGTCGGCGAAACCCGTGAAATAGGGGTAGGCGTAGTCGGGGTGGCCATGAATCGAGACGGTAAACACGTCGTCGCGGTCGTAGAAGATGTCCTGGGTGCCGTTTCCGTGATGGAAATCGATGTCGAGGATGGCCGTCCTGGCCTGTGCGCTGAGATGCTGAGCGGCGATGGCTGCGTTGTTAAAATAGCAGAACCCGCCAAAGAACCGCCTTCCAGCGTGGTGTCCGGGTGGCCGGCAAACGGCATAGGCGAGGCGTCTGCCCGCGAGGATTTCGCCGGCGGCGGTGAGTGCGGCGTCGGCGGCGTCGCGGGCGGCAATATACGCGTTGCGGTATAGAGGCGTATCCGCATCCAGACAGTAGTAACCGGCCTGCACGAGCAATCGTTTGGGTCGCCGTTCCGGGGTGCGCAGAGGGAACGTATCGGGATAGACGGGGCGCCCTTCCTTGATCTTGCCGCACACCTCGCGCAGGTATTCGAGGAATTCGGCATCGTGTACGGCAGCCAGCGGCGCGCGGCCGTGCGGTTTCAGCGGTACGGCCGCGAATAGCCCCGTCTGATCCAGCGAGTCGCATAGGGCCTGGACGCGGATCGGATGCTCGAAATAGCCGCGTTCTTTCACGTGATGAATCTCGTGGCGGGGCGGACGCACCATGGCGAAGGCGTCTGAGAGCTTTCCGGCCTGGACCTCGGCAGGGCGGCCGAGGCTCCTCTGGAGCCGGACCGGCCGGAACCTGACGGGGTCGTCTTGGAAGGAACTCACTACGCGGCGCACATACTCGCGGTCCGCGACATGGCCAAAGCGGCGGGTCAGAATCAGTTCGACGGCTTGGCGGGCTTCGCTGCGCGACAAGGGTTCGTGTCGTCCCAGACCGTCGAACAGAAGGAGCGCGGAACTGGGCGGGCTGCCTACAGGCAGGTGGTACTGGGTGCCGTCGACTACGCGTACGCCGTACCGTTCGTAAAACCGTATGCGTTGGCGGTTTTCGGTTAACGCTGCGGGGTCTCGCGTGAGTTCGGGTTCATCGGGCTCGACCTCCAGGTAGAGTCCGCGTGCTCCGAGGTTGGAGCAGTATTCGCGAACGGTCTCGTACAGCGCTCCTCCGATGCCGCGGCTGCGCACTCCCGGCCGGGTGGCCACGAAATCCAGGAACGCGCTCTTGACTTCGGAAAAGTAGAGGACGAGCGCGAAGGCGTCTACCCGTCCCAGAGCCCCTTCGGCTACCAGGAGGCCCGAGCGGAACCCGTGCTCCGTGGGATGGTGCAGGAGAGACGGCAGCTTGTCGGCATACTCCGCCAGGCCGGGAAAGGTCTCGCGGAAAATGTGTTGCACCTGCTCGACCCGGTCGTGGGAGAGGAAAAAGGCGTTGCCGTGAATGGCCCGGATTCGAAACATGGGCGAAGGCCTCCGAAATTCGCTCCCGTACACATCCCATGGAGGGAACGATATGCGACATTATAGCGTGCCGCGTTCATGAGCCGGCACGGGCGCATGCTATTACGCCTCCGGAGGCTTGTACCGGCCGAATCGGAAGGCTTCGAATTCGGGAACGGCGCGTGCGTCCCACATGATCTGCTCGATGCGCGCCGCGATGTCCGGGTGCTCCCCCGCCACATTCCTGGATTCAGAGAGGTCATTTTCAAGATCGTAGAGTTCCAGGGCGGCGCCGGGGTTCTTTTGGAGGTCCGTTTTGATGCCCTTCCAGTTGCCCATGCGCACAGCCACCTGGCCGCCGTACCCGGCAAAGTCCCAGAACAGAAACTCGTGTTTGCGTTGCGCATCCGCATTTCCCGTGATTACCGGCAGAAAACTGATGCCGTCGGTATTCGGGGGAGGTTCGGCGCCGGCGAGTTCAGCGAGCGTGGCGGCGACGTCATAATGAGCGGCAACATGGTCCGTCACGGCCCCAGGCGCGATTCTGCCGGGCCACCACGCGATCATGGGCATGCGTATGCCGCCTTCATAGAGCGCCCCCTTGAGGCCGCGGAGGGGGCCGACGCTGTTGAAAAATTCGTAATCGACCTGCTCGATAAGGTGGGTCGTGCCGTTATCGGACGTGAAGAATACGAGCGTGTTGCCGTTGATTCCCAGTTCTTCGAGGAGGGCGAAGAGTCTGCCAACCTGTTTGTCCAGGAACGAGATCATGGCGGCGTAACAGGCCCTGGGCGTGGGATGCGGCTGGTAACTCTCGCCTTTGTACGGAGTTTCCTCCCATTTGCCTTTGTATTGCGTGAGTTCCTCTTCGGGAACCTGCAGTGCGAGGTGCGGGATCACCGTGGGGTAATAGAGGAAGAACGGTTCGTCCTTGTGGTCGCGCACGAACTGCAGCATCTCGTCCGCGATGCGTTGCGGCGCGTAGTGTTTGCCCGTCGGGCCGTTGGTATTGCCCTCGAGCGGCTCGCGTTCGGCCTGATTCACGAGGAAACTAGGGTACAGGTTGTGCGCGTGACTCTGGCAGTTGTAACCGTAAAACCGGTCGAACCCCTGGGTAAGCGGATCGCCGCTCGAACCGGGTGCGCCCAATCCCCATTTGCCAAAGCAGCCGGTCGCGTAGCCCCGGCCCTTGAGCAGTTCCGCGAAGGTCACCTCGTTCGCGGGAAGGGGCAATTGCCCGGCGAACGAGTCGCCGCGTCCCATCGCATGGTTGTTGCGCACATAAGCATGGCCACCGTGTTTTCCGGTGAGCAATACGCAGCGCGACGGCGCGCAGACGGCCGAGCCGGCGTAGTACTGCGTGAATCGCATGCCCTGCGCGGCCATGCGGTCGATGTTGGGCGTCTTGATCTTCTCCTGCCCGTAGCAACCGAGTTCTTTCCAACCGAGATCGTCGGCCATGATGAATACGATGTTGGGCAGAACTCCCGGGGACTCCGCGGACCGGGCTGACCGCCCCAGCAGCGAGCCGACCGCACACCCCGCAGCCGTCATTTTGAGAAACTGACGCCGGTTGAGTCCGTTGTCGTACATAATAGCCTCCTGACAATGGCCTTCCAACTTCTACATGGTGTTCAACGCAGTTCGCAGCGCGGCGCGGTTTCCGGCGCTGCCACTCTCTGGACCGCGGATCTCGTGCTCTCTTCGCCGCTATGCTCGGCAATCTTCGCGATGAGCCCTTCGATGAATCTCTGATCAAAAGACACACCCTTGAACGGCGTCTTATCGGGCACGCCTTTCCTGGCCTTATCCTTGGGCGCCTTTTTGCCGGGCTGCTTCTTGTTTGACCGTTCAGACACGGATCTCGTCCCTCATATCTGACGTTTTAGACCGCGAAACGTGTTCCGCCAGGGGACACGTCGCGACCGCCCCCTCTATGATGCCGCAGCCGCGGCTATCTTGCCCGAGCGCACCGCCTGGATCAAGCCAGAAATGAAGATGCGCCCGCCTCACTGGGGAACGGTCTCCTCGCGAATCATCATGCCGTTCTTTACGACCACGGAAGTGTTGTCGAGGATGTTGTCCTTGATGATGATGGGTTTGCGGGCTTCGGTCTGGTCATCGACTTCGATGGCCACATTCTGAAGGACGTTTCCGGTCACCACGATATTGCCGGCAGTGAGTTTAAGGAGGAGAGGCGCGTCCGGATTGCTCGTGTAGATGCAGTTGCCCGTGACGGTCGTGTCGAAGCCGCGCAGGTCCATGGCATGTGTGCACTTTCCGCCCTCATCGACCATGACGATGTTGTCGTTGATGACGTGCCGGTGCGAGTCGGCCCATGTCCGGAAGGCGATATCGATATCGCCGGTTTCGCGCACGTGCACGATGTTTCCGGCCATGATGATATTGTTTCCGCGGTCAGAACCAACGGCGACGTGGGTGCGCCCGGTGATTTCGAAGTAATTGCCGCGAATCTCGCCCGGGCCGGTCAGGATTTCGACGATGTCGGAGGTGGCGTTGCCGAGCCGGTTGTTGATGACCTTCATGCCGGGACCCTCGAGCATGATGCCCAGCCGTTGCGCATCGAACACCACGCAATTCTCGACCGTAATGTGGTGGGTGTCTTCGACCGCGCTGGAGTCGCCGGGCCGGTTGCGATAGGCCTTGATGCCGCAGAACTCGAACCGGTCATGCGATATGTTCGGGTCGCCCTCGGCTTTGGGGTTGCCGTCGCGGTTGGCATCGACGCACACGTCGCGGATGGTCACATGGCCGACGCCTGACCCGATAATCCGGATGACATTCGTTTCCTGCTCAGGCGCCTGGATCAGCTTTGTAGCAACCCCTTCTCCCTGGAGCGTCACGTTGCTTCGGCGAATCAGGACGCCGCCCAACTCACCCTCGACACGCCGTATATCGTAGGTCCCCGCTGCCAGAAAGACAGTGCCGCCCGCTTCCGGCAGCGACTCGATGGCCGCGTTGATCTCCTCCTGGTCCCCCGTGCCGTCGCAAAGAAACTGGGCCGTTGCACGGACCGCAGGGCAAGCGTCACCTGCCGCGACGATCACCTCAAGGGGCCGCGGCTTCTGCTCTTCTGCTTGACCCACGGCCAGGGCCGCGAGTGCCATCACGAACACCGGTGCTCTCATGGCGGTGCCCTTTCTCCGTTGGTTGTCCATGCGCGGAGCTAATGTAGGAGGCCGAAGCCACAGGGTCAAGTTCTTCTTGTATTCGTGCCGTACGAACTGGTGGCGCGAAGGTCCGGATGGCGGAATCCTGGAACCGGGACAGAACCGGCTCGTCCCCCTTCGCCGGACTCGCTTGGGTCAGTCCCTCAGGACAGTGTCTCCGAGGGAGAAGTGGGATTCTCACGCGGCGGCGGGGCACCTGGTCTGCATGTGTCGACGCCGCGGATTACCGGGCAGCCATGAGCTTGCGGCTTCGGCGTCCGCTGCGGATGCCGCGCCGTCTGTTCTTGAATGCTCCCTGTTTGTCCGAGCCGAACAGCGAGACGACGGGAACGGCGCCTTCCCAATCCTCGCGGGGAAGGTTCTTGCCGAGTGCGGTCTCGATCTCGTTCAGGGCCATGAATTCGTCGGGGCAGACGAAGGTAATGGCGTCTCCGGAAGCATTGGCGCGGGCGGTCCGGCCGATGCGGTGGATGTAGTCGTCCGAGCTGTTGGGGATGTCGAAATTGACAACATGGCTGATGCCCTCGACGTCCAACCCCCGCGCGGCCACGTCCGTCGCGACGAGGATCTTGTAGCGTCCGTTGCGAAACCCTTCGATGGCCTGGTCACGCTGGCTTTGTGTGCGGCCGCCGTGGATGGCTTTCACTTTGAAGCCGGCCTTTTGAAGGGCTCGTGCGGTACGGTCGGTGCGGTGTTTGGTCCGCAGGAATACCAGGGCGGACTCTACGTTGGGTTCGCTCAAGATCTTCGACAAGAGGCCGAGCTTGCGTCCGTGCTCGACGGTATAGATGCCCTGGCGGACGGCGTCCGCGGGTCTTGCTGGGGCCCCCACTTGGATGCGGGCGGGGTTGCGGAGCATTTCAGCCGCGAGGCGCTCGATGGGTTTGGGGAAAGTGGCCGAGAACATGAGCGTCTGGCGGTTCTTGGGCAATACGCCAAGGATGCGTTTGATGTCGGGCAGGAACCCCATGTCGAGCATGCGGTCCGCTTCGTCCAGGACGAGGACGGAGAGGTTGTCGAACCGGGTGTTTCGGCGGCCGAGGTGGTCGATGAGACGGCCCGGCGTAGCCACGATGATGGGGCAGCCCTGGCGCAGCGCTTTGGTCTGGGCATCGAAACCGACGCCTCCAAACACGCAGGCGGCGCGCATACCCATGGCTCGTGCCAGCGGCTCGAGCACGGAATGGATCTGCTGGGCCAGTTCGCGGGTGGGGGTGAGCACAAGCATGCCGGTGCCCGGCGTCTTGCCGATGGCCAGACGCGCCAGGGCGGGCAATACGAACGCCAGCGTCTTGCCGGTGCCTGTCTGGGCGATGCCGACCAGGTCGCGCCCGTCCCGGGCGATGGGAATGGCCTGGGCTTGAACCGGTGTCGGTTCAGTGATGTGTTGCTCCTTCAGTATGCGAAGGCAGCGGGGGTCGATGTTCAATTCTTCGAAATTCACAGTGATGTTCCTTCTTCCTTGCCGGTCTGCACCGTTTCAAGGAGTATTCTGCTTTATCAGCACCGGCAAAGTGGGAAGCATCACGCACGTGGGATCCGACTCTGAGGTGAGCATAGTGTAGGAGGGATCGTAAAGGTCAACTGCACCTACTACCATATAAGCAGGCTCTGATTTGTCGTAAGTATACGCGGTAACCTGCTGAAAAGCAACTATCTATCGTGGGCGTTCTGGGCGTTCGGCAGCGCGCGCGACGTTATTGCCATTGGCTCAGGCGTTTGGTTTTGCGCAGGAACCGGCTCGAGAAGGCGCGGGCACGGGCTTTAAGCAGGAAAGCGCGGCCCTCGGGGTTGCGGGTGTAGATGAGGTTGCCCTTGGCGACGCGGCGGTTCCAGCGACGGTGGAAGATGGACGCGCGATCCTTGTTCATGCCCAGAATGATTGGGACGGCGTGGTAGTCCTTCTTGAGCCCCCTGCGCCGGGTAATGAGGTAGCGGGGGTTTTCGATGGGCCCGAGGATCTCGTTGAGGGCATCGGAGAACACGGACTGTTCGTAATAGGTTGCGCCGGCGAGATAGATCTGCCACTCGCCCTCTTGTTCCCGGGTGATGACTTTGAGGTGCCGCCGCTCGGTCTCGATACAATCTGTTTCGCACAGCGCATCGAGCAAAGCGACGCCGATCTGTTTGATGCTGCCATCCACGGGCAGGTGGCGGAGCGAAGTCAGGAGCGCGCGCAACGTCTTGGGCAGGGCCCAAACGAAAGCACCCAGGAACAGGAGCAGGACGGCTATCCCGCCCCCCTCGCTCCGACCCTCCACAAAAGCCCGCGCAGGCCCTTCGAGAACATAGGCGGCGGTGGCAAATGCCGCGCCCGCCTGCACCACGAGCCATTTGAGGGTGTTGGCGAAGTGGACCAGCCGGAACGAAGGCGGCTGCGGGGTCTGCAGTGTGGGAACGACGCGCTGCTGCTCGCCCCGCTCGATGGCTTCCTTCCAGCGCACCTGGAGATTGTCGCGGTCCTTTTCGAGGCGATGAGCCATTTCCTCGTTGTTCGCCTCAATCCCGAACTGGACCATGGTGGTGGCCAAGAAACGGGACGAGCCGGGAAGTCCCAGGCGTTCGATGCCCGCTTCGATGACGGATTTCTGGCAATGCAAGCCGGCGAACGTCTGGAAACGTTCTGCTAACGATGCGTAATCGGAGATGCCGGAAACCAAGCTGGGCGCAATGGCCGCGAGATGCCAGATGCTGGCCGTTTTGCCGGCATCCGTGGGGTCCACGCGGATGGCCCGCCCGCGCATCTGGTTGGTCATGACAAACGCCCCGATTGCGGTGGCGAGGATCAGGGAGTTGACGGAGGGGCAGTCCCATCCTTCGCCAAGCAGGGCGCGGGTGCCGGCCAGCACATGAATGGTTCCGTTTTGTAGAAGCGCCGTGAACGCGCTGGTCAAGTCGTTCAGTTTGCCGGCAACCTCCACGAAATCGCCCGCGAAAGCCATGTCGCGGAACCGTGCATCGGGGGCGTATTGGGCCAAAACCGGTTCCAGCGACCGGTGGGCGACGGCGATGCGGCCGGTGAGCAGAGCCAGGCGGGGACGGTCATGGAATTGAGCGGCTTGTACGAGTTCACAGAACACTGGCCATGCCCCCAAGGTGTCGCTCGCGGTTTCCATGTTCACGGCGCTCTCGTAACGGATGAAATCCGTAAGGATGACCTGGCGCAGGGCATCGCCGCGGATGCGCCGCTCCAATTGGTAGATTTCGGCGCAGCCAGCGACCTTCTCGGACGCGGTGGCGAGGCAACGTTTGACCGGGCGCGATTCGTTCAAGCGCACTTCGCGGCGGTAAAGCAGTTCGGCCGCCCGCAGCGCGCGCGCGAGCTCTTTCTGGTAGGACTGCTGCTCTTCGTTCAGAACGAAACTTGTGTGAAAGAGAAACCCTTCGACCAGAACGTTCCACCAGTGACGGTTCATGTCCGGAAGGTCGTGCGGCGAGGTGTCCAGCGCTGTGAGACAGTGTTTCGGCAACGGTTTGTTTTGCAGTTTCCGGAATGCGAGCAACGCTGCCAGCAGCTCGACGTCGTCGAGCATGACGTCAATGCCGGTGTTCTCGCCGGTCATCCAGGGATGATTGAGAACGGGCTCAACGAACAGCGGCTCCGCCAGGAGGCTCCGGATGGTCTCCTCGACGGAGGCATCGTAGGCGGCCACACGCTCGCGATTGCTCCCCCCGAGCCGGACCAGCCACACGTAGTCCTGATGCGGACACAGGTTGTTGGCGCGGACGAGTTCCGGGACGGAGATCTCCTCGTCGATGGGACCGCACAGCTCCTGGTAACGGCGCCATTCGACGCCGGCAGCGCCGTAGGGAGGCGTGGCGGTCAGGCAGATGAGATACACGTCGTCAATTTCGCCCACGATGTCCTGGAGCGCTTTCCACCATTCGGAATGGAGATGATGCGCTTCGTCGAGGATAAGGGTTCCAAACCCGGCTTTCTTGATGCGTTCGGCGGTGCGCTTGACCTCGCTTTTGTCGGGCGCGCCGGTTTTCGCTTCTTCGTCCTCGTCTTCCCCGGCGATATCCTCGCGGTAACTGGTGTGCAGCGCCTGATAGGTGATGGACGTCAGGAACGCGGGTTTGTCGAGATCCCGGCTGACCCACGGGATATCGGGTGGCGCATCATCAGGGAGGAAATCGCCCAGCCGCAGGAGCCACTGGTCGCGGATGGTGCGCGTGGGCGAGAGAATGAGGCACGGGCGGCCGATGCCGCGAAAAACCTCGAGTCCGAGGGTGGTCTTGCCCGCGCCCGGCGCCGCGACCAGATGCAGGCGCCGGTCGTCGAGATGGCGCTCCACCGCCTGGAGCACCCGCGCCTGATACCCACGCCAGGGAAACCTCAGGGAAAGCGTGTCGAATTCCGCGGGGTGGTTCTCTGCGGCACTTCTTGGCACTGCCATTGTAGACCTCTACCGCTCCGCGGCATTGTATGGGTTGCCCATTCCGTCGATGCGTTCGAAGATCTCTTCTTTGTCCGTGTCGGTGATTCTGCCATACCTGTGAGGCCGGCGGTAGGCGTTGCCCCAGATGGTCTTCGCCCGTTTCTCACGGATAGCGTCGAGGTCGAAGGGTGCGAGATAGAGACCTTCGGATGCGCCCGCGTGCACGACGACCTCGCCCGCCGCGTCGTACGCCACCGATTGACCGTTCATGTGGGGCGCCGGGTAGTTAGTCATAGCGACTCCCACGGCGTTTTCGACCGCACGGATGCGGAACTGCTGGAGGCGCATGTCGTCAAGTTTGCAGCAGTTGGGCGTGAGGATGATCTCGGCCCCGTTGAGCATGAGGATGCGCGCACTTTCCGGGCTTTCGCGGTCGAAGCAGATCATCGCGCCGATCTTGACGGGACCGTTTTCGGTGTCAAGTTCGGCTACAGGCCAGTCGTCACCGGGGGTGCAGTTGCGTTCCATGGGTTTAAAGTCACTGGTGTGGACTTTCGCGTAGGTCAGGACCTGTTTGCCGTGGCGGTCGAACAGAGACAGCGTGTTGCGGGGTGGCCCGTCCCATTTCTCGAGGTAAGTCACACCAATGGCGATTTCGAGTTCCTTAGCGAGATCGGCGAAGTGCCGCACCCATGCACTGTCCCGGCCGATGGCCTGGGCTTGCCATTGCGCGATGGTCTCTGGTTCCGTGCCGTCGGGACGCGTATAGCCAATGCTCCAGATCTCCGGCATGAGGGCCAGGTCTGCCCCCATTTCAGCGGCTTTCTGGCAGAAGAAGCTCGCTTTCTTCAGGTTCTTCTCCTGGTCGTTTCCGTGGGACTCCATTTGAAGCAGAGCCACAGTGAATTTGCCCGGAGACAGCTCCAAGTCCTCGGGCTGAGCAAGAGGAGCAACGACCAGCATGCTTATTATAATCAACAGGATAGGCCGCGTGATGAGGCTCACGGTCTTTCTCCTCAAGGCGCGATAACGCCCGATACTCCGAAAATTGGCCGCAGTCGCGTGCTAGTCCTCCGATGATTTCATGATGGCGATGGACAGGACGATAATGGGCAGGCTGTGCAGCAGGATGCTGAGCGGGCTAGTAATGTTGTAGACGAGCATCATGCTCTGGCTGCCGCCCATCCCCACGACAGGAAGGAATCGCACCAGATACTGGATGAAGTTGAGACCAATGCCCATGCATGCCAGTATGAGTGCCAGTCGTGCAGCGGATTTCATCGCCATCCCCCTCTGTATTGTCGCGCGGATGCGCGCGAAGCGCCCTACCCTCAATCTCTCGAACACGAGGCCATTGTAACGAGGATGGGGAAGGCTGGCAAGAATGAGATGCGCCGGGTAAATAGAAAGCGATGGGCGGCCGGGGCCGCCCATCGCGAACGGGCCGGGTCTCTATGCTGAGTGAGCAGCCATTTCGGGGATGGCGATCCCGGCGGCCTGGTAGCGGCTCTGTGCGGCTTCCAACACAAGCCGGAGCAGGTCGGCATATTTCATGCCCCCGAATCCCGCCATGTAGTTGAGTTTCCCGTCCCAGCACCATCCCGGGTTGGGATTGACCTCGAGGAGCTTGATGCGGCCCTGCGCGTCGGCGCGGAAATCGAATCGGGCGTAATCGCGGCATTCAAGGCGCTCGAACAGCGCGAGGGAGTAATCGTTCAAAGAACGTTTGGTGGTTTCGCCGATGTCGGCCTCGTGGTAATGGATCTCGTTCCAGTAGGGCGATTCGGGGATCCATTTGGATTCATAGCCGAGAATCGGAGGCAGTCCCTCGGGCAGACCGCTGTAATCGACTTCGAGGACCGGCAGGACAGTGAAATCGAAGCCGGGATTGCCGATGATGCCCACGCTGTATTCGGGACCGGTCAGGAATTCCTGGACCAGGACGGGCCGTCGCGGGAAGTTGCGGCGAAGGCCTTCGAGGTAGTCGATCAATTCTTCCTTGGTATGCACCACGGCGTCTTTGGTGATGCCCTGGCTGCTGTCGCCAAAATTGGGTTTGAGGAGCGCCGGGAACAGCGACGGCAGGGTAGCGGCCTGGTCGTCGGGGCTCGAATAGGTTTCGAGCGGCACGGGTACCTCGAGCGACTGCGCGATGGAGCGCACCAGTGCTTTGTTGTAGCACATGCCGAGGCATGCGGGGGCGCCGCCGGAATAGGGGATTCCAAACAGCTCAAGCAGCGCCGGCACGTGCAGTTCCTTGAACGGGTCGTTCTTGAACCCTTCGTCGCACAGGTTGAACACGAAGGGGGGCCGTTCCCTCTCGAGAGAGTCCAAAAGGCTTTCGTGGTCATCCCAGAACGAGAATCTGTATTCCTTGAGCGAGGCGAGCGCCTCTTTCATCCGGCGCACGGTCTCGATGTCTTCGGGGTTGAACTGGCCTTCCCGTTTGACGTCGTCGGGGAGGCGCGGATCGCCGAGGAGCACGGTTACGTCGCGGAAAAGAGGGCCTCTGCGCGTGACCCGAAAGCGGGGTCCGGGAGCCGTGGCGACGATGAAGAGGCGTTGAGCCATCATGCCGAGGTCCTGTTGGCGGTCGGAATCGGTCACGGGTGCGTCTACACGGTTGACGTCGATGAAACCGGCGGTGCGCAGGAGTTTCTTGAGGTCTTCGCAGGTGTAAAGCCGTTCGGCGTAGAACTGGTCAGCGATAACGCCGCGCTCGACATGCGTCACGACTTCGCGGGTGATGAGACGCACTTTGTCGCTCGCGAGGGCGCGTTCCCGGCAGACGAAGTGGTTCTGGTCGACCCATTCCCAGCTTCTGGGCTCGAAATGCGCGCGCATCCAGTCGCCGTCGGTCACGTCAAGCAGGACCTTGCCGCCGTCTCGGAGTACGCGCAGCACGGCGCGCAGCACGGCCAGGTCGTCTTCTTCGCGTTCGAAGTACCCGAACGAGTTGCCCATGATGAAGACGCAATCGAACGAGGACTCGGGGAGCCGGAACTTTCGCGCGTCGCCTTCTCGAAAGGTCACCTGAATCTTCTTGCGGTCGGCGCGGCGCCGGGCCAGGCGCACCAGGTGGCGCGAACGGTCGATGCCGGTCACACTCTTATAGCCGCGCCGTGCAAGTTCCATGCTGTGCCGGCCTTGACCGCAGCACAGGTCGAGAATGCGATCGTCGGGGTCGATGCCCGTGGCCGCGATGAGTTGATCCACGTCCTGGATGGTATTGGTTTCGTTCTCGACGACATCGCCGTCCGTCTTCAAGTAGAGGGCTTTGAATAGAGTTCGCCACCAATCGCTGGGAAGATGGCGTTCGAGGTCGGAGACAGGTCCAAGGGTGCGTGTGCCTTGTCCGTTTGAATTTGTGTGGTGGTTGTTGTTCATTTAGATGCTTCCTTAACCAATCAACGTGTTTTTGCCAGGTTTCTGTGGGCTTGGATGGATTCGGTACATGTCTCAGGCAGAGACGGAGACCGCCGGCCTAATGCGGCATCTCGGCGGTAGCGGAGAGATTGGTGAACTTCAACGACGAAAGTGTTCTATCGGCTCTCATGATCATCTTGACGATGGGCTCATGGAGAAAGCCGTTAAAGGCCTCACGGCTTTGTCCGTCAAGCGATGTGATGTCTCGGCCATCGTCGTTGCTGGCGCGGAATAACCAGCTCTTGCGGTAAACTCTCTTATCCCGCATCTCGGCTCCCCGGATTTCCGATGTGGCGATAAAACGTTGCAGGCCTTGAACCTGCACGTTCGCCCTGGTTCGAGTCATTTGCTTCTCCCTGGGCCCTGGCTTTCCAGAACGCAAAATATTATACACACATACTTTTTGTTTGTATCCACATTTTTTTGGAGGGAGCGGGAAGCGTCCCGGAACGCGGGAGACGCCGCGGCATTTCGACTAAATATTGTAGTCGGCTGCGCCCCGGGAAACAGACACTCTGCTTACCGTCATTCTGTCTCTGCCAGCGGATTTCCACGATCTGCCGGTCCATTCGTAGGTCACGGAGAAGCTGCTGGCGGCCAGCTGGGTTTCCCAATCGGAGTAGTGGATGCGAAGCCGCGTGGCGCCAAGGGGCTCAATCTCCATTCGGAACATGAAACCGTTCTTGAAACCTACCATCTCACCGTTTCGGAACATTTTAGATGCGGCCGGAATTTCATCCTCGGTGAGGTACACGGTGTATTTCTTTCGCAGGCGCGCCAGGACCTTCTCGGTCAATTGCGGCAGCGCGTTGTCTTTTGGGGAGATGAACATGCACCAGGAGAACTTCGTCCCCTTCACCCAATGAGTATGTTCAGGGGTGTTGTCGAGGACCTGCTTCGCCAGGCCGTCGAAATCGGATTCGTCCGGAGGGCGGACGGGTCCGCCATCGCTCGCGCACGACGCCAACAGCAGCAGAGCCGCGACGGTAATGGCATATCGCATGGGAGTAATCTCCTCGCGCCATAGGGCCAAAAGGTGACTTCCTCGCCGAAAAGCATACAACTACGAAACCATGGTAGTCTGGATGAAAGGCCCGTTCAAGGTAGCGGCATCGGGGCTGTTGGAATAAAAAAACGCCCGGCGAAGCAGGATTATCCGCCAGGCATACATGTCGCGATGGTGCCGGAGGGGGGACTCGAACCCCCACACCCTTGCGAGTACATGGCCCTGAACCATGCGTGTCTACCAATTCCACCACTCCGGCGGCGTGCTCTTTCTAATCAAGCCAAAACATGGTAGCGCACGCCGATGGGCCGGGTCAAATCAAACGTGCTGTTGCCAGCACAGAGGTACTAGGCATGCAGAGCGGCGGGCGTCCAAGGAGTCTGAGAGGACCCCGAGCAGGGGTCCAGTTTCGAGCCGGGGTTGGGGCTTTCTTGAGGGGTTCGTGGCGGGATCGTATGCTGTGTCGCGTCAGAAGAGCAAAGGAGGAAGTGCACGGTGAACAGAATCGGCGTTCTAGCGGCATTGTGCATGGTGTGGGCCGCGGGAGTCCGCGCGGCGGAACAGCCGCCGGGCCTTAGTGTCAGCAAGGAGGGTGTCCTTCTGAAAGACGGTCAACCGTACCGGGGAATCGGGGTCAATTATTTCAACGCATTTCTGCGCCGCGTGCAGAATCCTCAGGATACGAGTTACCGGGAGGGATTCAAGACGCTTTCCGGGAAGGGGATTCCGTTTGCCCGGTTTGCGGCGTGCGGTTTCTGGCCGGTCGAGTGGCGCCTGTACCGCGAAGACAAGGAAGCCTACCTGAAACTGCTGGACGATGTAGTGCGGACCGCCGAGGAGGCAGGGGTCGGTCTCATTCCCAGCATGTTCTGGTTCGATGCGTGCGTGCCCGATATCGTTGGGGAGCCGCGCAGCGCCTGGGGCGACCCCGAGAGCAAGACCATCGCGTTCATGCGCCAATACGTGGCGGATGTCGTGCCGCGCTACGTGGATTCTCCTGCCATTTGGGCGTGGGAGCTGGGCAATGAATACGATCTGGCGGCGGACCTTCCCAACGCGTCCACTCACCGCCCCTATGTGCTTCCCCGAATGGGCACGGCCAGTGAGCGCACCGAAAGAGACGACATGACCACCGAGATGCTCGTGTCGGCCTGCCGCGAATTCGCCAGAGCGGTCCGGCAATATGATTCACACCGGGCCATTACGACCGGCAACAGCCTTCCCCGGCCCGCGGCCCATCATATGCATACAGAGGGGACCTGGACGCACGACACGCGCGAGCAGCTTCAGCAGCGCCTGATTCTGACAAGTCCGGACCCGGTCAATCTGGTCTCGGTGCACGTGTATCCCTTCGACCGTGAGGCGCGCTTCGATGGGCAGCCGTCCTACGAGGAGATCCTGTCGCTCGCCCTGGCCGCCTGTAAGGGAGCGGGGAAGGCGCTGTTTGTAGGCGAATTCGGCGCGGCTGATGACGGAAAACACGGCGGGCCACAGGGGCCGGAACATGAGAATCGCGCCGTTTTCGACGCAATAGTGGCCAGCGGCGTGCCGCTCGCCGCCATCTGGGCCTATGACCTCGAGCAACAAAAGGATACGTTCAGCATTACGCCCGACAATGACCGCGCATATCTGCTGGACCTTGTCGCGGAGGCAAACAAGCGGATGAATCCGTGACGGGGAATCGGCGCCGCGCCCCATGCATGAGGGGCCATTGATGCCGCCGCACCCCCGGCGCTTCTCCGCAAGGAGTGTAGAAGCCGTGCGTATTCGGACGATTCTCACGCCTCCCGGCAATTTCTCCGAGTTCATCCGCGACATCGCGCAGGGTTTGACCCAACTGTACGGACCTGCCGCGGGGGATGCGTACCGGCGGATTGCGCCGAAGGCCGTGGAGGCCACGATGCGTTCGCCCGAGGTCCGCACCTATTGCGCCGAGGTGGACGCAGAGGCAGTGGGTATCGCGATGGCACTGTGCCAGAACGACAGGGGCCGGATACCATTTGTGCACGTATTGAAGCGCTTCTGGGGAACGGGTGTTGAAGACCGCCTCATCCGGGAGGCAGTAGAGCCCCTGCGCAGGGGCGGGGTGAGCGCAATCGCTTCGGAATGTATCCCGTTTTGTGACTTGGACTTACGTAAGACCTTCGAGGATTTGGGATTCCAGGTGTTTCCGCGTCAGCTGATGAGTGCCGACACGCAACTGCTTGCAAACATTGGGACGGGGGTGTCGCGTTCGGCCCCATGCGGTCCGTTGGACCTGCGGGGCGCCGCGGAGACGATCGCGGCGGCCTACGAAAACCATCCGGAACGTGAGCTGCATCCCGAAGTGCAAGACGCGCCCTCAGCGGAAGACTACATCCGCAGCACGCTGCAGGGCGCTTACGGCGCGTGCCATCCGGAGTACGTGCGGGTGCTGCGTGGGTACGGTCGCATCCTCGGTGTGATCGTGGGCTGCGAAGTAGCACCCGGCGCAGGCTTTGTGCTGCAGGTGGCCGTGCACCCCGATGCTCAGAAACACGGTCTGGGGAGCGTGCTCATTCAAGACCTTGCGACGTGCTATTTTAAAGCGGGCATGAGGAAAACAGGCTTGGGTGTTACGGTTTCGAATCCCGCGCGCAACCTGTATCTGCGTCTGGGATTCGAGCCGCTGCGCGACGTCGACGCGTTCGTATGGATTCGCCCCTGCCAGGCATAGCCGCCGATGTTGCCGGCGGGACTTGCCGGCGTGCTATAGTGTGATGAAGCGCAGCAGGCGCCGCATTATGGGAAGCGAAAGCCATGAGAAGAAACTTGCTTGCAACATTTGTTCTGAGCTTTGTATTCAGTGCGGCAGCCATTTCCGCGGACCTTCCTCCGGCGCTGTCGCACATGGAGGCGCTTGCCGGTGATGAGCAGCGTCTGGCGGCTGCGGTTCGCGACTTCGACCGCCAGCAGTGCCGCCTGGCCCAGTGGGATATGGACCTCGCCGAGGAATTGGCCATGGCGGGAGATAAGGACCTTGCACAGGAGACCATGGAACGGGCGAAAGATCGCCTGACCATGGTCCAGCAGGCTTACAATTACGTGCTGGAACGGTATCCCGATAACGGCCGCGCTCTGACGTATTATGCCGAGTTGCTTTACGACTACCAGGGGGACCACGCAAAGGCGATCATGCTGTGGAAAAAAGCGTCCGCGCTCTACCCCGAATTGAGCGAACCGTTAAACAATCTGGCGCTCCATTATTGCCATACGGGCGACTTATCGATGGGGCTGGCCTATTTCGATAAAGCGCTGAAACTCGAGCCCAACCACCCGGATTACCTCTTCAACCTGTGCCAGATCTACCTCACGCACTTTCCGGAGGTGGCAAAACGCAACAAGTGGAGTCTCAAGAAGGTCTACCGCACGGCCATGAAAATGTCGAAGAAGGCGGCTGAACTCAGCAATGAGTACGAATTGATTCAAGACTACGCCGTGAATTTCTTTGCTGCTCAGAATTTCCAATTGGAGGCCGACTGGCGGGAAGCCGCCCGTGCCTGGCAGTGGGCGCGGCAGAAAGCGCGCACGACCGACGAGGAATTCTATACGTGGCTCAACGAGGCGCGCGTCTGGATTGCGGATGGGAACAAAGCGAAGGCCCGTGAATGCCTTGATGCGGCACTCGCTATTCGCCCCGGAAACGACGTCGCCACGAACCTGCTGTCCAAACTATGATCCGCACTATCCTGGGAACCTGAGCACCATGACTCAAGAACGGCGAATCTCCCGTGTTCGTTATACCTTCTATGTGTTCATCATCTGCTGCTCGACAGTGATCTGTTATTTGGGCTTTTTCCGGGGCATGCGGTTTTTCGCGGTGCCTTCCGATTCCATGATACCCACCCTGTACCGGGGCGACTACCTGCTCACGCTGAACGCGCCGGAGTACCAGCGGGGCGACCTTGTCGTGTTGAAAGACCCGGCCCGTGACGGGGGCAACCTCGTCAAGCGGATCATCGGCGTGGGGGGGGACATGGTGGCCATTCAGGCCGGCGCGCTCTTTATCAATGGCAAGTACGCGTCTGAACCGTATACGAAAGAGCCCATGGTCTACGAAGTTTTTCCGCCGGTCACGGTGCCCCAGGGGCGCGTATTTGTTCTGGGCGATAACCGCAACGACAGCGAGGACAGTTCGTATTGGGCCAATGCGAAGGAAGACCCTGGAATTTCGCCCGAGCTTCGGGCCGATCCGACGGTTTCGGTGGACGATATTATCGGCAAGGTTCGTTATATCTATCTGCCCGTGTCGAGATGGGGCCCGGTGGCTTCCTATCCGTTGAGCGCCACGCTTGCGGAGCGGCGGGCCTCACAGAACGCCGCCCCGTAAGCCGCGCAAACGGGCGGCCTCCCTCGCGCTTGTGTCTGCCGCGCCAATATGTCAGGCTATATGTCGAGTCTGCGGCCGGCAGAGTGCGTCTCTCCGCCGCGGACGGGCAAGAACGCTAGACCAAGCACTTATGAGCGGCTTTTCCTACACATATGAGCAGCGCACGGGTCCGCCGGGCGGTCGCATTACTTGGGCGGTTCAACGGATTCTGTTGTTGACGTCGGCCGTGTTTGTGGTCCAGTTGCTCGTACACATCTTTGAGCCGTTGGCGGTAAGAACGTCACACCCGTATGCGGCGCCGGGGCTCGAGCTTCTTCACTGGTTTGCCTTCGACTCGTCCACTTTCCCGTGGAACGGGCTGATCTGGCAGCCCCTGACCTACATGTTTCTGCATGGCGGGCTACTTCATCTGTTTGGCAACATGCTGTGGCTGTACGTTTTCGGGCCCGATGTCGAACGTGTCCTGGGTACCCGGCAGTTCTTGCGGTTCTATCTGATTGTCGGCTCGCTGGCAGTGCTGGCGACGCTGATCATGGCGCCTTTCTGGGGCGGGGGGCCCGTGATCGGGGCGAGCGGCGCCACGATGGGCGTGCTGGTCGCGTTTGCCGTTGTGAACCCGGACCGCGAACTGATGTTGTTCCCGATTCCGATACGCCTCACGGCGCGGGCCCTGGTGTTGGTTGTCATCGCGCTCAACATCATGTCGACGCTTGGCGAGGGCGGCACATCGGTCGCGACGCATTTCGGCGGGTTGGCCGTTGGATACGGTTACATGAAGCTAATCCCCTGGTGGCGCACTTTTCGCCGGCGGCAGCGCCGCAAGGTCCAGAGTTCGGAGGACCCGATGGACGCCATCGGCCAGGCTGTGGACAATATCTTCAGCTACGAGAAGGAAAAGCGGCGCAGAAAATAGGCGCTCGAGGAGCGGAGGCACGTGTTCGGCTTCACCAGTCCCAGCGAGATGATCATCGTCGTTCTGATCATCGTGATCATGTGGGTCACGGGACTCTGGCCGGTTGTGATTCGCGGCATCCGGGAACTGCGTGGCGAGCGCGTGGACGAAGGCGCCTCTCAGAACCAGAACCGTTCGCGCCAGCAATCTAACGCGGCTCCTCCGAGCCGGGACTACGACCTCTGTTACAAAATGTTGGGGATATCGCCTTCGGCGCCATGGGAAGAGGTCGAGAAGGCCTACCGGCGCAAGGCAAAACTTCACCATCCCGATCATGGGGGAGATGAAGATACCATGCGGGCGCTCAACGAGGCGTACGCGCAATTGAAAGCCGTCAGAGGCCGGCGCTAGCAGCGGGGCGGTTCTAGTCTTCTTTGGACAGACGGGACCACGCATTTTCCCGTTCGGCGATCTCGAGCGAACGCTCGAAACGTTTCAGGGCCTGCTTATAGTCGCCGTAAATCGTGAATACTTTGTCAAGGTTGGTGATTTCAAAGACTTTGCGCACATCGCTCCTGAGTCCGCACAGGCGCAGATTTCCCCGCATGTTCTGAATGGTCTGGTTGACGCGCAGCAACTCGGTCAGGACGGCGCTGGACAGATATTCGACGTTTTCAAAATCGAGCATGAGGTTAACGCCGCTTAGTTTCTTGAGAAAGTTGAGTATTTCGTTGCCGAACTGGGTGACATTCACGGCATCCAGTACGCTCGCCGCGCCCACACGCCCCACCGTGATGTTGTCCACGATCTCAAAGGTGACCAAGGGAGCGTCGTTCATGTTGCGCCTCCTCTGCACAGGCCGTTCCGCCGCATTCGCATTTCCAGGCAATGTGTTCGCGGGTCATAGTTTACGCTATCCATGCAATGACGAATAAGACAAATGCCCCGGCCGTTCAATTCCGTGCACGGCGGCAATGTTATGTCATCGGGATCAAACCCGGTCCCTTCGTCGCATACGCGGATGCAGCAAATGTCTCCGGGCGCTTCACGCGTCATCTGGATGCGCACCTTGCGGGCGCCGTCCGACTGATTTCCGTGGGTAATGGCGTTTACAATGGCCTCCTCGAGACAAAGCCGGGCATAAAAGACCTGGCCGTCGTCAATCCAGCCGTCTTGAAGCAAAGCATTCAGTGCATCCTGTATCGCGTCTCCCAGCACGTCGAGCGTACTGGGGAATTCCGCACTGTGAAAGACCGCGTTTTCAGCCACGACGGATTATCCAGATTCTCACTCCGAATACTACGCCCTGTGTGCCAGCCGCTTCAGCATACCACACCAGGGTTATGAATCATAGAACGCCGAAGTGGGGCGCGGATAATCCTGCCCGTTCAGTCGAGGCAGGGGTCCACGAGGGTCTTCCGCCACGGCCCGTCGAGTTTCTGGGATGCGCGGAGTTCGCGCGCCACGAGCAGGGCTGGCTCAAACAGCAACGGCGCAATAACCTCGGAAACGCCCGGTTCAGTGACCAGCGCAAGGAAACAGCGCGGCCTTGCGGCGTCCAGGGCTGGATATCTGAGATATCCCCGGCAGGCAGGACGGGCACGCCGGTTGCGCATTCCGCCGCCAGGACATGGTACAGTGGCTCTCATCGCTTGGAACGCGCCATGACGCGAAGACCAAAACACCGGGGAAAGGATTGCATCCTGTGCGAGGCATCACCATCACATTGACTGCGGCGCTCTTGTTGCTTCAGGCTTTCGAGGCCATTGCGGGCGAGGAGCCGCCGGCGGCGCCGGTCTCAGGGGCAGAGCAACCCATGCCGTTGCGCCTTGGAGGTGTGGGCGGACTGTATCTGATGGCCTCTCCCGGCGAGCTCGTGGTGGAGATCGCGAAACAGGACAAGAACAGCCGCGATATCGAGACCCACCTGCGCGCCGTCTTATTCGGCCCCGGCCGCGAGGTGATTCAAGAAGCGTATATCCCCGATGACGGGCAAGCCGCGGGAAGCGGCCCGGGTCCCGTCCAGCGGATACGTTTGGAGACCGCCGTAGAAGCCGCGGGCGTGTACGGGGTCAACATCACCGTGACCGGTGACCCCTACGGAGACCACGCGTTCTGGGCGTTCACGACAAATTGCCCGCACTATCTGGTTGAGACCTCGCGCGGCCATCGCGACGCGCCTCACGAAGAGCCCATAGTCATCAACAACCCCGAGCGCGAAGGAGATGTTTGTTTTCTGCCGCGCGAGACCGCGTTTGCCATCGAGCTGAGCGCGCTGCCGGCGGATACCGCGCCGTTGACGTTGTACGACAGCAAGGAGGCTCTGCTGGCGGCGATCGCGGTATCCGGTGACGGCGCCGCAAGGCATGATGTCGCGGCGGCGGCGCGCGAGAATGTGCCCTGGCGTCTCCACTTCCCGAAATACAAGGCGGTGGTCCACATTGACGGGGTCACGCGGTGGGACTCGAGCGGCGCCAATCTCTCGCTGTGGACGCCCGAGGCTTCGTCGTGGTTCCCGTTTCATCAGAACCGCTGGCTGCTGACGCCCTATCACCGGATTGTGTATGCCAGACCCGGGCAATCGCAATTCCTCACGTTTCGCGTACACAACAATGCGGCCGAACAGCGCACCATCGCCCTGACACTCGAGCACGAGGCTCTCGCGGCAGGCGCGTTCGGCTTTTCAGACACGTCGGACACGAATGTGACGTTGGGACCAGGAAAAACGCGTGACATAAGACTCTTGTGCCATATGCCTGAGGAGGAGTCGGTGCGTACGTGCCGTCTTCGCGCGACCCCTCAGGACGGTTCCGGTTTCACGACTTACTCGAGTGTGACGCTGCGGCCGGGTGTCGCGCCCGCCACTGAACCGCTCACGATTCCCATCAAGCTCGAACCGTACCGTCACGAGAATGCCCAGTTCGGATACCTGCCCGAGTATCCCACGGAAAACGAGGTGTATTTCGACACCGGGAACCGGCCGTATGTCGTCACGGGCGGCACGCTATGGAGCGGCCGCGACGGGGAATGGAAGGCGTTGCCGTTGAAGGCCGCGGACGGAACCGCGATCGCGGCACGCATTTCGAAAGTGGCGTTTGACACGGCTGGGGGAGCGTACTTCATCGGCGAGACTCAAGGTCAGCCGGTCTATGTGCGGTTGCCGGCCGGGAACAGCGCGTTCGAGGCGTACCCGATTCCTGGCAATGGGTCATTCGATATCGAGCAGTTCTCGGGCCACAACACTCCGGCGGGGCCTCCTCCGTTCATTCGGACGGTTCGGACCGCGAAAGATCCGACCCTCATGTGGCGCAGCCTGAACGACATCGAGCTGTTTGTGCCGCGAGCCGAGAACGGCGCGCTCGCCGTAGGCGGCCCCGTGCCGGTTTCGAGGAAATGCATCGGTTTCTCCGCACATTCGGGCATACCCTCAACCATCGTGTCGCGCGGCTCCAAGGTGCACGTCGTCTGGGGCGAAGCGACCGACCCGGGGGAAGAAACGCCCGGCGTGCCCACGTACGCGGCCACCTATGACCGGGAGACAGGGGTCCTGCAAGAACCCGTGCTCATCGGCTACGGCCCCCCCGCTAACGACGTGCACAATTCCCCCTGCATCACCATGGACAGCCAAGGGTTCCTGCATGTGCTCGTAGGGACGCACGGGGCGACCTTCAAGTACGCGCGCTCGCTCAAGGCCAACGACGCGAGCGGGGGATGGACCGAGGCCGAGGATGTCGGCGCCGGGCTGCGACAGACTTATGTAGGTCTCGTCTGCGACGAAGAGGATACGTTGCACCTCGTGTTTCGCCTGTGGCGGACGGACCGGGACTACTTCCCGGCGGACAGCTACGCGACGCTCGCCCATATGAGCAAACGTGCCGGCGAAGCATGGTCTGAGCCGCGGGTGCTTGTCGCGCCGCCGTTCTCCGAATACAGCGTTTTCTACCACCGGCTCACTATCGACCGGCAGGGCGCGCTGTTCTTGTCCTACGATTACTGGTCCACGTTCTGGTTTTACCGCACGGACTATCGGGGCGACCGCCGCGCGCTTCTCACCTCTTCCGACGGCGTGACGTGGAAACTGGCGGGGAATGAAGACCTGATCCGCTGAAGGGCACGGCGCGCCTGGGCCCGCCAAGCCCCGGCTCGGCAAACAGGCAAACGTGCGCGCGGCACGGTCCTTCTTTGCAGTATCAGGCCTTCCAGCGCTCGGTGATCATGGGCTTTCGGAGATTCCATGGGTCGCGCAGGGAGCGATGCAGACGGCGCGATGCCTGGCGGTCGTCGATGATGTGTTCGTGTTTGGGGTCCCACCGGATCGGACGGTTGAGCCGGATGGCCTGGTCGCTGAGATGGCTGATGGCATCGGACCGGATGGCCGACTCGATCGGGTTGATGGTCTCTTCACGGGATTTGACGCAGTCGATAAAGTCGCGTTCCTGGCCCAAGGATACCTTGAGATGCACGTCGTCAGGCTTCAATTGAATGTCGGCCAGCTTCGGATCACTGGTGAACACGGCGGACCGGTCGACACTTACCCAGCCTTCGGTTCCGAAGAACGTGGTGCCGTGATCGACCCATTTGCGGTAGGCGCTCACCACCGGTTGCGCGACGCGGCTCCCCATGAACCGCATCGGCAGGCCGTCCTCGTATTCGCAATGGATATCCCACGATTCAATGGTGTCGCACAGGCCGCCCACGGGGATGCTCCCAGTGCCTTCGTAATAGACCGGGCTGGTGTGGTCCCTGCCCAGGCCCCACTGGGCGATATCGAGCGGATGGGCGCCCCAGCCCGCGATGAATCCCAACGCGTAGTCGTAGATGTGGTATGCGCCGAACGGCGTGCACCGATCTACGGTGTAGGGTTTCTCCGGCGCGGGTCCGAGCCACATGTTGTAGTCGAAACCTTCCGGCGGGTCCACGGGTTCCGTCGAGCCGTAGGGTTTCACCTTAAACGCTTCATACTGCGTCCCCATATCCGGGCACCAGGTCTCGATACGCTCGATTCGGCCGATATATCCGTTGCGGGCCAGTTCGCAGGCGACGCGAAACTTGGCGTCGGACCGCTGCTGCGTGCCGTACTGGAACACGCGCTTGTTGGCGTTGAGTTCCCTGCGCAGGCGTTTCGCCCACGCCATGCTCACGCCGAGCGGTTTCTCGACATACATGTCCTTCCCGGCTTTCGCGGCGGCTATCGCCAGGGGGACGTGCCAGTGGTCGGGCGTTGCGATCACCACCGCGTCGATATCGTCGCGCGCCAGGACCTCACGGAAATCGGCATAGGCCTTCACTACGCCGCTGCCGTACTTGGCGTTGAGTTTTTCGCGCATTTCCTCGCGGCGGTTCGTGAAGCAGTCGCACAAAGCCAGGATCTGCACGTCGTCGTGCTGGACGAACATGCCGATGAGCGCGTTGGCGCGGCTGCCCACGCCCAGATGCGCCACGTTGACGCGGTTGCTCGGGGCGTTCGCGCCAAAGACGGTAGACGGAATAATCCAGGGAGCGGTGCCGAGCGCGGCGGACATTTTCAGAAAACTGCGGCGGGTGGTGGTTCGCTGTTTCATGGCGGGTTCTCCTGCGGGCCCGGTTTCCTCCCAATCTGCCATATCCGGGCCACGCGGCATCATATCACGGGGATGAGACTTGCGGCACACGCCGGGATCGTGCATGCTCGATGCACAGCAACGGAAGTTTGTTTCTCGAGCACATCTGACGAGGAGGGAGAGCACACCATGCAGCGATATACGCCCGCCGGATACATGCTGTTCCTTGCAGCGGCCCTGACGGCAGCACTGTTCGGACAAACCCCGAGCCACGCGGCAGGGAAAGAGGGAGACGCGGCCCTGCAACAACCTTCCGAGGCCTTCGTCGACGTGTTCTCACTGGGCGACGGGGGATATCCCTATATCCGCATCCCCTCGGTGGTCACGACAAAGCATGGGGTCATCCTGGCGTTCGCCGAGGGCCGCCAGGGCGGCGATCATTCCGAGAACGACATCATTTTGAAGCGGAGCACGGACGGCGGGAAATCCTGGGGGGCTGTGCAGGTGATCTCGGAGATGGGCGGCGATTCCCTTAACGATCCGTGCGCCGCCGCTCTCGAAAGCGGCCGGGTGTTGCTCCTGTTCCAGCGTTACCCGAAAGGGTATCACACCGGCAAACTGGAAAACGCCGTGATGGCGGACCCCGGGTACGGCGGGCCCACGAATACGCAGTCATTCCTGACCTACAGCGACGATGACGGGGTCACATGGACGCCGCCGGAAGACGTCTCGCGCGCCTTGAAGCCGGAAAACGTCGTCAGCGTGGGCAGCCCGGGGATTGGCATCGAGCTGCAGTTCGGACCGCATAAGGGCCGTATCGTGTGGCCCCTCTATGAAGTCATGCCGGAAGGCGGCGGGGACCGCTTCTGGCACAATCGCGCCGGTTTCAGTGACGACGGCGGCCGCACCTGGAAGCTCGGCGCGCGCATTGCTCTGGACAACGTGGAGGGCTCCGCCAACGAAGCTCAAGTCGTCGAGCTTCAGGACGGACGCCTTCTCATGAATGCCCGAGGCAGCACCGGCAAGCCCTGCCGCAAAGCCGCCGTCAGCAACGACGCCGGCGAAACGTGGGAACCCATGCGCGAGGACTGTGCGCTGGTCGCGCCTCCGTGCATGGGCAGCATCATCGGCTGCGCGAGTCCCGAAGGCGGAAACCGGCTCGTGCTGGTTTCGCTCCCCAACACCACCAACTCGCGGAGCAACGGCGCCATCTTCGTCAGCAGCGACGGGGGAGAGACCTGGGCCGCCAAGAAAGTTATCTATCCGGGCGGGTTCGGCTACAGTTGCCTCACGATACTTCCTGACGGACGGGTCGGATGCCTTTACGAGCGTGACGACATCAGCCACATCAGCTTTGGCGTATACGACGTAAAATGGCTTCTCAGCGGGGGGTAATCTGCAGTTCCCGATAGGCAGAATCGCCGTAAATCCTTTGTAGGCAGATACTTGTGTCTCGGCGCAACACACGAAAAGATCCTCTTGACAAAATCGATTCGCTCATGTACAGTTAGAGTATGAACAGTTGGAGGGCGAACGATGGCGCTTCAGCACGAACTCGGGCATAAACACCCCTTCGCCTCGAAAGAGCATGAGGCATTGCTCAGCGTCTATTTCACCGCCAACCGCATCAAGCGGCGCGCCACGGACTTCTTCCGTGCTCATGAATTGACCGATGTGCAATTCAACGTGCTCAGCCTGTTGAAACACGAATCCGGTGAACAGGGCGGTCTTACGCAGGTCGAGCTGAGCTGCATGCTGCTTGTGAACCGGGCGAATATCACCTCGATCGTGGACCGCATGGAGAAGGCCGGCCTCATTCGCCGCACTCCAACGGCCCAGGACCGCCGGTACAACCTGGTCAGCCTCACCTCGCGCGGACGGGAACTGCTCGAAGCCACCGAGAAAGACTACCTCGCTGCGGTCCACGCAGTGATGTCGGTTCTGAAGGAAGAGGAATTGGACAGTCTGATTGCGATGCTGAACCGGGTACGCGCCCGGTTAGTCAAGACGAAGGTTTAGAGAGGAAAAGCCCATCTCCCCGCGGGAGACGGGCATGGTTCCGGCCGATCAGTTCATACATAAACTGCTTGGAGCCGAACAAACGGAGGGCCCGGTCATGAAGATGTTGCTGATTGCACCAGCGTCCGGATATTGGCGCCGTATCGGGCGGCGGCGGTTCTTCAACGGCAAAACGTTCCGGTTTTCCATGCTGCCGCTGCTGACGGTAGCCGAATTGTCTCCCAAAGACGCGGAGATTACCCTCATCGATGAACAGTTCCAGGACATTCCTGACGGCATGTTCGACCTGGTCGGGATCACCGCCATGACGGCGTTGGCGCCCCGCGCCTATGAGCTGTGCGCTCATTTCCGGGAACGCGGCATCCCGGTGGTGATGGGCGGTTACCACGCGACATTGAACCCCGGCGAGGCCCTCCAACACGCCGACGCGGTCGTCACGGGACCCGCCTATGGGGCATGGCAACGGGTATGCGAGGACGTTCAGGCGGGCAGACTCCAACGCCGCTACCAGGGCGATATCCGCGGCGGAATCCCGAAGACTCTGCCGCGGCATCTGCTCGACAAGCGCCAGTACGTGACCGCTCATGCCACGTTCGCGACGATGGGATGCCGCAACGCCTGCCGGTTCTGTTCGATAGCGAAGTTTCACGAGAGCCGTTTCTTCACGCGTCCTGTCGAGGATGTGGTGGAAGAGGTGGCGGCGTTCGAGAGCCGCATGTTCATGTTCGTCGACGACAATCTCACGATGGACCGCGAATATGCGCTTGCGCTTTTCGAACGCCTGGCCCCGCTGGGCAAACGATGGGCCACCCAGGCCTCTCTTACCATTGGGGAAGATGAAGAGCTGCTCGCGGCCATGCAGCGCGCCGGCTGCACCGGGGTCTTTGTAGGCCTCGAAACGTTCAATCCCGAAGCCCTGGCGTCGCAACAGAAAGCTTTCAACACCCCCGAGAAGTACCGGCAGGCCGTCGCGGCGTTCCACCGCCACGGCATGTACGTCGAGGCGGGGGTCATGGTCGGCTTCGACCATGATACGCCTGACGTGTTTCGCGACACGCTCGAAGCTCTGGAACGCGCCCGTATTGATGCCATCCAGCTGGCTATCGTGACCCCTCTCCCCGGCACCCCGCTCTTCGAATCGATGAAGGACCGGCTCGCGGACCGCAATTGGGAACACTACGATTACCGTCATGCGGTGTTCGCGCCCGCGCAATTGAGCCGTAACGAATTGCAGGACGGGGCGGACTGGCTGATCCGGGCGTTCTATTCGCCGTGGCGGATAGTCCGGCGCATTCCCCGGTGGATGAGCGTTCCCGGAGGCTGGCGCCTGTGGGTATATCCTCTTGTGCTGAATCTCGCCTACCTGGGCCGCGTGTTTCGCTTCGAGATTGGCGGCTCGAACCCCGCCCGTCAGTGGACGAGTTGGCGGCGGGTCTGCTCGAACGTTATCCAGAATCTCCGCAGCACGTGGAACGTTCTCGGGTCCGGTTCCAGGTCCGAGTATTGGGATCGCACGTAGAGCTGGGTGAGGTTCAAGGCTTCGTCGCGCAGCCCCTCCAGTTCCTTTGGGAACGACTGGATAAACTCGTAGGGCGTCTGGTGCTCGCGGCGGGGCACGCCAATATCGCAGGCGAGGGCGCACAGGGCGTCGTAACTGGTGGCGACTGCCTGAGCAATACCGGCGCGGCCGCGCGGCTCGCCTTGAGCCATTGGATTGGAGTACCGGATTGATTTCGATACCGACCGGCTGATTCGTATGCGCCGCTTGAACTTCGGCAGGCTTGGCCATCGCGCCAGCCGGAGAAGCATGCGGTCCAGCCCGTCGAAGATCTTGACCAGCCAACGGGGAAGATGCCGCCGGCGCCGCGCCAGCGCGAAGGCCAGCGCCCCGAGACCCCGCAGAATGCCGTACAACACGAACAGGCCCAGTACCGCAAGCACAACACAGCCCACGTCGCGGCTGATCTCGGCCAGCCGGGCTTCTTCCTCCGGTGTGACCTGGACGAGCGACAGCCGGAACGTCGAGCCTTTGTTCCATGGGTCGTATTGGTGTTCCCCGACATGCAGGAGGGGCGGCCACGAGGGTTTGGGAAGCGCCGCGGCCCCGAACAGCACGAACAACATCAGTATCGTCCCCAAACCCACCCAGAACGGCCCGATGCCCCCTGGGATCGTCACCCGGCGGTTGCGGAAATAGGCGCGTATCCCCCCGAGGCTTGTCAGCATGAGCAGCGACAATGCGGAGAGCAGGTAGACGATCAGGAGCGCCCATCCGCTGAAGATGAGCCTCCCTCCGCCGTGGCCCAGGATCCGGGGGCCTATCGCGAACACGAACACCACGGGCGCCGTGAAATAGAAAACCGAGATACCCGGATGGCGCTTCTGCAACCGTTTCGCCGGCGCTTCAAGCTTTTTCGAGACCGTCTCGCGTTTCGGGGGCGCCTCCGCCGGATCGTAAGCTTCGAGTTCGAACCATTTGTTCGAGGTGGCGGACTTCCTGGGCGCTTTTGGCGCGGCCCGTGTGGCTTTCAACATGCGGCGGGCGGTCCCGGTCAGAATGCCGATGTCGCCGGCGGTGAGGTTTTCGTCGACGCAGCACTCGTGCATCAGGCGGTTGGTGGCCCACCAGAGCAGAATCACAAGCGTCATATTGAAACCCGTCGCGACAAACGGCTGATTCATGAACTTCCCCGCGACCGAGCCCACCTCGTACGCCCCCGTGGTAATAAACGTGTAGAAACCCGTTACGGCGGCGAGGAGGACGAAGTAGACCAGCGATTCTTCCGTACCGTCGCGGGCAATGACCCGGTTCAGAGCCACCACGCCGAGCACCAGAAACAGCGCGAACGCCCGGATGTTCTTGTCGCTGACTTCGGTGTACACGTAACGGATATCCAGCAGAAACATGACGAACGACAGCACCATCAGGAAGATCATGAGCGGTATCAGCGCATCGATGAGCCAATCCGTGGCCGTGTGCTTCTGCCAGCGCTTCACCCGGCTTTCCGGGAGGGCGCTCTTAAGCGACGCGAAGTCCGTCGCCACGGGCTTCTTCGGCTTCTGCTGCTGGGCGACAGGGGCCTCCATGAGCGACGCGAAATCGGTCGCCTCATATTTTTCGGGCGTCCCGGTTGTCCCATCAGATTCTGGCCGGTGAGATTTCATGCAAATCGCGCTCCGTCTCAATATGCAACACGTCGATGCCGTCGCCCGCCAGCATGACCGAGGCCTCCTCGTACCCGTGGTAGTTGTCGATCAGGAATACGGTGACTGAGAATCCGGAGAGCTTCATCTGGGCAAGCACCCGCGCGAACTCCGGCGTTACCCGCGGCACAACGGGGATGAGGGTGGCGTCCCGCGGCTGCTTGCGGAACTCGGCCATCAACAAGGCCCCCACGTCGAGCCCGTCGGTGGGCAGTACCCGGGCAAGATTCTCGATGATATGCAGCGCCTGCACCGGGCTTCGCCGCGTGGGCACCTCGAGCGGACGCAACGTGTCGGACTTCTCCTCGCCGGCTACTCCTGATTCGGCTTCCTGCCGCGACAGGGTTTCAGTGCCCGCGACCTCGTAGCGAGCCGCCTCGGCGGCGTCGCGCGCGTTGGTTATCATCCCCAGTTGCTCGCCCGAAAGCTGCAACAGGTAGGCGAGGGAGGCAACCGTAGTGATGGCGAGCTCCATCCGCTGCTCTGCTTTGTCGCCGGCGTAGGCGTCCTGGTGCAGGTCGAGCACAAGGGTTGCGCCCAGAACGTTCGAAGGTTCGGTCTGCTTCGTGAAGAGGTCGCCCATCCGTGCCGAAGCCTTCCAATGAATGAGGTTCAGGGGATCTCCCCGCTGGTATTCACGCACTCCCGCGATGCGGGACGGGTCCTCGTAGATTCGGTTCGAGATGCGCACGGGTCCCTGTGGACGGCGCGCGGCAATCGTGAAGGTCTCGATATAGGCTACCGTGGGAAGCACCGAGATGTAATCCTGACGCTTGCCCGTGATAAACCGCCGTTGGAGCCCGAACAAATCTCCCGATTCCATCAGGAGCGGCCCGATGCGATGGTAGCCGCGGCGGGGGCACGTCAAGGTGTATCGAAACCGCAGCGTGCGGCCGGGCATCAGCACCGCCAGCCTGGAGTTGTCGCCTGCGCGCGGGAAATCGGGCGGATGAAGGTCCTCGACATAGAGCCACGGAATAGGCCATCCGCGCCGGTTCTCGACGGTCACTTCGACGGTGATATCCTCGCCCTGGTTCAGGGTTGTACGGTCGAGCGTGCGACGGCAGTCCAGCCCGCTGAGCCATGCCCACGAGCTGAAATGCGCTATGCCTACAAGCAACAGGAAGCCGTAGGCGGCATACGACAGGTACGGACTCTGTATTACGAACGCCAGAGCCAGGACAACGCCGCCGATGATGAACCAGAAGGCATTTCGCATTTCCCGTCTATCATGCCACGTCAGCCCGCGTGAGGAGAAACTGTTTCGGAGACCTGCTGTCGCAAGAGTCGCGTGGCCGGGAAACCACGCCACAGCAGAGGAGCGTGAAGAAGATTCTCCGGCCGCCTACTTGATCAGGCCCGGTAGTTCATCCGGTACCGACCACGTGAGCAACACGACTTCGTAAGGTTCGCGGTGACGGTAGATGCGCACGAGCACGCCGTTGTCGAGCACCCAGAAGTCCGTGACATGCCCTTCGCCTTTCTTAAACCACGTGCGGGCGGTGGAAAGCTGGGTCAGCACGACGTGGTTGGCCTCGAATGACTTGCCCGTAGACAGCTCGATGCGCTCTTTACCCTTATGCTCGAAACGAATCCGATAACTTTCCACGTCTTCGCCGGTGTAATCGGTATCGTAGACGTCCAGCTCCTTCGATTGTCCTTCAGACAGGTTCAGCCCCGCGAGGAGTATCGGCGCGACGCAATACGGGTCCGGCCGCGTGTTGGGGTCGAAAGAAGCGCCAGCGGGCACATCGGCGACCATGTCGCCGCCAAGCTGTCCTTCCTGCACTTTTGTGCGTTGCATGGCGCCTTGGCCGAACACGTACTCGGCGTGGTAACCGGGGCGTTCGCCGCTTGGATAGTGAATGACGTACTTTTGCAGCCGCTTTTCGGCGTCTGAGACCGCCAAGTAGGTCGACGGATAGAACGTCAACTCGCTCCAGACGGCCAATCCGCCGTCCGGCGTCTTTTTGTATGCCACCTCGGCCGTGCCTGCTTCTTGTCCGCGGCTGAAATGTTTGTAGAGCGCCTTAAACGCGACCTCGCCCGGGACATCTTCGAGAGACGGTGCGGGCGGCAACGCCGGCGCGGCTGCAAACCCCTCGGCGGGTGTTATCCAGGCCGGGTCGCCCGGGTCGGGGCTGGCGGTCTTGCCGAGGTAGACGTCGTGGCCGTTGCCGCTGGCGTCGTGGAGCTCCTGGCCCGAGCCCTCCTCGAAGTTCCAGTAGGCCACAAGCCCCGCGGTGCCGGGTTTGATGCCGCCTTCCATGTCCTGGCGGATTTCCTCGGGGCTTCGCACGATATTCCATAACTGAATCTCGCCGATGTCCCCGTGGAAGTATTGCCAGTTGCCTTTATCGACGGCCCCGAGCACGATCCACATCCGGGAGGTATCGTACACGGGCATTTGGGGCAGAGGCGATTCCCCCACCAGGCCGCCGTTCAGGTATACGCGGAGTTTTCCCGCGCCGGCGTCGCGCACGCCCGTCCAGAAATTCCAATCGTGCCCTACGGGCACGGTCGATGATGCGGAGAATGCCACTGGAGCGTCGGTGCGTATAGTCACCCGGTCGTTGTGGATGAACAGGCTCAGGGGGTCCTGCCCGAACGTTTCGTCGCCCCGCCAGAGGATCTGCTCGTCGAACCGGGCCGTATCGCCTTGCTTGCGTATCCATGCCGAGATGGTGGCGTCGCCGCGGATGTCCAGGCTCTCGCTGGGACCTACCATGATGAAGTCGCCCGCGCCGTCAAAACGGAGCGCCGCCCTGCCATGGTAGGGGCGCGCCTCGCCTCCCGCGGTCAGTGATTCGCCTGCCGCGAGAGCCTCGTATCCCGGCAAGGTCTCCGGCGCCGACCACTCGAGCAGCTCGAGTTCGTAGGGTTCACGATGGCGGAGGATGCGGACAATCACGCCGTTATCGAGCACCCAGAAGTCGGTGACATGGGTCGCGCGCTTCTTGAACCACGTGTCCCCGCTTGTGACCTGTTCGAGCACGATGTGCGTGGCTTCAAACTTGCCCGCGGGAACGATCACTTGCTCTTTCCCCACATTCGTGAAGCTGATGGTATAGGCCGCCATGGCATCGCCGGAGTTGTCCCAGTCATATACGGGCATCTCCTTCCGCTCTCCGCCCGCGAGGTTGAGACCGCGGAGAACGATATTCGCGGCAGCATAGGGGTCGGGGCGGCTATTGGGGTCGAACAACGCGCCTTTCGGCACGGGAAGGGCTCTATCGTCCCAGTCTTCGCGAATGCCCCGGCGCGTCACGAGCACCTGGCCGTCCTGGATGTTGAGGTCGAGCCGGTAACCGGGCTTGTCTCCCTGGGCTTCGCGGACGGAGGCGTACGCGATGATTTGGCGGGCTTCATTTCCTTTAGCGATTTCCGTCGAGTTCATGAAGGGCAGACGTGTGATGGCCGTCACTGCGCCCGTCTCGGTTTGCTTCAGCCACAGCTCTCCGGGCTCCGGGAGCTCGCCTCCCCGGCTGCGGTGGCGGTATTTCCCGTGGAATATCACTTTGCCGGGAATCTCGGGGAAAGCGCCGGCGGAAGCCGTCTCCTCCGCGCCCGACAGCGCCGCCGTGCCTGTAGCGGACGGCGTAACGGCTCCGGCAGGTCCCGCGGACGCGGTGCGCAAGCCCGGGAGCGCTGCGATTGCCAGCATGGCCAGAACCGCTATCCCGGCAAGCGACAGCCGGTGAGGTTTGCGCAGCGTGGTATCCATGAGCCGGGTCAACCGGCGGCCCAGGGGATGCATGCGGTCGGCAAACCCCAATATGGCGGGCGACCAACCCGGCCGGGCAACCGTCGACGCCGCGTTAATCAGGCTGCGGCAATACGTGTGTTCGTCGGCAAGGCGCAGCGAAAGCACGAGGTCATCGCAGCAGTCCTCACGGGTCCGCCGCAACGATTTCACGAGCATCCAGACCACGGGATTAAACCACCAGAGGGTTAACAGGACGTTTTCCAGCACCAGTACCCACGGGTCCCTGCGCCGAAGGTGGGCCAGCTCGTGCGCCAGCACGACTTCCAATCCCGCAGGGTCCAACTTCTCCGCCATGGATTCCGGGAGAACGGCCGCGGGACGGAACAGCCCGACCGCCATGGGCGCGGCGTCGCCGGGAGCAAGGAACACCTCAACATCGCCGCGCAACCCGAGGGCTTCACTGGCGCGCGCCGCCGCATCGCGCACCGGCCCCTCCCACGCCGGACGGCAGGACGCGAGCGTCTTTCGCAACATCGCAAGCGACCACAACATCCACCCGCCCATCATGATCGCGCCCGCAATATGCAGCGCCATCAACCAGCCCCGCAAGGTCAGGCGCGCGGACCGAACGGGCGGCGCCTGCCTTCCGGATTCGCCTACATGCGTGTCCGCGGCCCCTTGAACAGCCGTGCCTATCCCCGCGCGTTGCGGAACCGCTAGTTCGGGAGACTGAGCCCGGGCAACGTTCGCGGGACCGGACTCCGATCCCGCCGGAACGGCTTCCGTGTCCTCGAGCGCGGGCGCCTGGATCCGGGCCGGCTCCGGCATCCAGAAGAATACTCCAACCGGCAGCGCCAGCATGGGCGGAATCGCGAATTTCGCCAACGCCACCAGCAACAACCCATATCGGAGCGGCGCCGACCGCCGCCGCAAGGCCCGGACCGCCGCGAGCATAATCACCCCGACGAGCGCAGCCTGCCATGCCGCATGGAACGCATAGGGCCACCACAAAGCGGCCGCGCCGTTCAGAACGTCAATCACCCCGCTCATCGTCCTATCCCTTTCTTGCTCTCGTTTGTTGACGTCGCAAATCGTCCAGAAGCTTCTGTAACTCGTCGACTTCCTCGACCGAGGGCGGGCGCGTCTCGAACAACGAGGCGAACATGGCCGCGCCGCTCCCCCCAAACACCCGCTCGTGAAGGTCCCGCATTATCTTTCTATAAACCGGTTCAGGCGTATGGACAGCACGGAAAACGAACGCCTTGCCGAAATTCCCCTTGCGCTTGCTGACCAGCCCCTTGGCTTCAAGGCGTTTCAGCAGGGTCACCAGAGCCCCGTGCGTCATGGGACGGTACGGCGCCATTTCCTCGCGAATATGCCGGGCCGTGGCTTCTCCCTTCTGCCAGAGGCAGGCCATCACTTCCAGTTCCGCGCCGGGCAGGTTTTCGAGGGCTTTGCGCGCGCTTTCGGTGGGTCTTTGTCGTTTGTTGGTCATGTAGCGGCCTCCAACTTGCCGACGAGGGCTCGGGGCGGGTTTCGGAACCGGCCTCAAAAATATACCTTCGTATACATCCTGTCAAGCAAAAAATACGCGGGCATTTTTTGAACATTCCGGGGGATTGACCGGGCGCAAGGCCGCTGCTACGATGATGCCGCAGGCTAAAGCATGTCCCTGCAACAGGTTACTTGGGCCGATGAACGAGCAACAGGGGGCAACAAGAGAGTCGCTTATGCTCCGTTCTTCAAAAAGTATTGCGCGTATGCTTGCCCTGGCGCTCCTGACGTTCTGTTCTTTCGCTGGCGCCGAGAGCCTCTCGCCTGAACAGGAATCCGCTTTGCGTGATATTGCCCGGGGCGAGGCAACTGTCTGGCCGGGGCTTTCCCCTGAGCAAATTCTCGCCATACAGGAAAAAGCGGAATCCCATTTTGTGCGTTACCAGAGGCAGCACCTGCCGCATGGCCTCAATGCGGACCTTATTTGGACGGATCGAGGGCGCGCACAATTGGCGGAATACAAAGGGCTCGGCGACGGCGCCATCTGGACCGGCCATTACCTGGCCTCCTTGGCATTTCGTTACCATCTGGACCCGGCCCCGTCGACCCGCGACGCGATTCTGGAGACGCTGGATGCGATCGATCGGCTTACGCTCGTGAGCGGCCGTGAAGGGTATATCGCGCGTTACGCAGGTCCCGCGGATGATCCGGTCTACGCGGAATACTACCGGCAAAGCGGAGGAACCGATTGGTTTCGCCCCGGACTGGGCAGAAATGCTTACCGAGGCACTTCTCCCTATGACGATTTTGTATGGCTCGGGGACAGCTCCCGCGACGTCTACGACGGCATTCAATTCGGCCTTGCAGCGCTTTGGATCTATGTGGAGGACGAAGAGGTCCGTGCCCGTGTAAAGGCCATAGTGAGGCGTGTCGGAAGACGCCTTGAAAACGATTCCTTCGTGATTTGGGACGGCGGGTTCAATATCACGCTGCCGTCTCTCTACTCGTATCCGGTCTGGCCCTTGCTGATGGTGTCGGTCTGTCCCGAAGACTTCTCGTCTGTACGCTTCAATTACCAGGTGGGTTCGTTTCTCTATCGCGTCTGCGCCCGTTATTGGGGATTGAACATAAGGACGGAGCACGACAGACAATATTACCCGAACAATCTGAATTTAATCCGCCTGTTTACCCTCTGCCAATTGGAGGACTGCCCGGAACGCAAAGCCGAGTATCAAGACATACTTCGGAACGCCTGCCATGGGGAACTGAGCAATCACCTCAACGCACACTTCGCGGCGATCTACTTGCTCTGCACCGGCGACGACGACCCCGGCGCCGTCGCCACTCTTCAAGGGTCGCTTCTGGATTTCCCCGAGGAAAAGTGGGAGATGCCCGTGGACCACCGTGGCGAAGTGGAAATGCTGGACGCCGACTACGCGCGATATGCCTTGCTGCCTTCTGAGCGGCCCATGCGCGATTTCCTCTGGCAGCGGCCTCCCGCGCTCGCCCACGGCGGCTCCGGCGAACCGATCGAATACCCCGGCATCGACATGTTCTTGCCCTATTGGATGGCGCGCGTGGCAGGCGTCCTTCCGAACGGCGGATTCTGAGCCATGTGAGAGTGAAAGAAGGGCGTGCATGTCTCGACTTCCGCACAACCCCCGCGAACTATCGGGGCATTCCTGTCCGCCATTGATCCCCTTCCCGGCAATTGCCTAGACTACCCGCGGGCGCGGAAGATACGACCCGTTGGATGCCGAAAACGTGGACACCTGTTCAGGAAGGGGGTTCTGACATGGAGAAGAAGACGGTTCGCGCGGGAATCGTGGGGGCGGGGTTTGCGGCCCGGTTCCATTACGAGGCGATCACCAAAGTCTACGGCACGCATGTGGACGTGAAGGGGGTCTACGCCCTCGACACCGCCCAGGCCAAGGCGTTCGCGGAGGAGCGGGGTATCCGCTGCTACGATTCACTCGAATCGCTCATCGGCGACGTGGACGTCGTCCATTGTTGCGTCATCGTGGCTGCTCACGAAGAAATCGCCGTCGCCGCCCTCGAGCAGGACAGGCATGTCATCGTCGAGAAACCCCTTACCGGCTATCTCGGCGACGGCACGCAGGCATTTCACGGGGACCGGTTTCCGAAAGAGGAGGCCCTGAGATACGGGCTTGCGAGCGTGGACCGCATGCTCGCGGCCGAAGAAAAGAGCAAGGGCAGGGTCCTCTACGCCGAAAACTGGGTATACGCGCCGGCCATCCAGCGCGAACGCGAGGTTATCGAGAAGACAGGCGCCCAGATTCTCTGGATCCATGGCGAAGAGGCTCATTCGGGGTCGCACAACCCCACGTATGCCTACTGGAAGTACTCGGGCGGCGGGGTTCTTATCGGCAAAGGCTGCCACCCCCTCACGGCCGCGCTGTATCTCAAGCGCGTCGAGGGGCGCGCCCGCGACGGCAGACCCATCCGCCCCAAGACGGTCACCGCCCGCGCCCACGCCCTCACCCGCATGAAAACGTTTCGCGACGCCGGGCATATCCGGTGCGACTACCACGACATCGACGATTTCTCGATGATGCACGTGACGTTCGAGGACGGCACCCTCGCAACGGTGTTTGCGTCTGATATCGTCTTGGGGGGCATTCACAATTGGCTCGAGGTGGCCGCGAACAACCATCGCACCATCTGCAACATCAATCCGAACACCTCGATGCAGGTCTACAACCCCAAGGAGTCCAATTTCGCCGGCGTCTATACCGTCGAAAAGATCGAAACCAAACAGGGCTGGACCAACATCCCGCCGGACGAGGACTGGTCGACGGGATATCCCCAGGAAATCGAGGCGTTCTACCGGGCCGTAGCGTATGGGGATTCCGTGGAAAGCGACAGCCGGCTGGCCGCCGACGCCATCTCGACCATCTACAGCGCATACGTCTCGAACGAACGCGGCGGGGCCGAGGTCGGCATAAAGGTGTATTAGACCCTGTGTCTTCTTCGGTATTGCCGCTAGGAGGGCCGCTCTATGCCTCGCATGCGCATACGCGGGCGAATCGCAGAAAGGTGCGGCCATGGAGGCGTCACAAGGGCTGCCGGGCGCTGGAGAATCCCCTGTGGCGGTTGCCCGAAACGCACCTTCGCGATCCCGCCGCGGTCGTCCACGAGGGTGTCGTGTACCTCTATTTCACGTATTACGGCCCCAAGGCGGCCACATGAGCTTCCTGCTCGTTGAAAGCTCCGATCTCATTCACTGGCACTGAACCACGTGAGGGCCGGTGGCCGGCCCCGGCTCAGCCTCGCTCATCCGCGGACGGACCGTAGATTGCGGGAAGCGGGACATTGTTCATGCGCGCGTACACCGCGAGCTGTCCGCGATGATGGTAATGATGATTCAGGACCATGCTCCGCAGCACGGCGTAGCGCGGCAGGTCGATGATGGGTTTGCCGCCCATCACCATTTTCCAGTTCTTCATCATGTGCTGGTCGGACACGCCGTCCAACGCGCCGAGAGCCTCCTCGAGATGCTTGTCGAACATCTGCAGCAGTCCGGCGGCACTCTCGGCGATAACCGGTTTGTACTCCTCGGGATTGAATTGCAGTTCGTCCATGGTAATGATGGGCGGCGCGTAGCCCAGGCAATCCGCGAGGTGAGACGCCAGATGTCCCAGCGGCATCGATTTTTCGTGGGGCTTCCATCCGAACAGGTCTGCGGGCAGACGCTCGAGCAGTCTGCGCGTGCCCTTGGCCTCCTGGGCCATCTCCTGTGCCATGGCTTCCGCGATACGCATGACGCACCTCCCCTTCCTGAAAAACCCGTTGTCTGAATGCCGCAACCCGGAAGAATCAGTTCCAATCTACAAGAAAATCCCCGTGGTTTCCACCCGCTCCGGGCTTCTATGCCGTGCGCGGGTACGGAACGGCCACCACGTATCAGAGCGGGCAGCGCCTCAAACCATTCTTCTGGAAATACTGCTGGTGGTAGTCCTCGGCGCGCCAGAACGTCTGCGCCGGCACGATCTCGGTCACGATGGGTTTGCTGTATTTACCGGACTTCTCGAGGGCCTTCTGGGATGCCTTGGCGGCCGCTTCCTGCTCGGGCGTGTGATAAAAAATGGCGGACCGGTACTGGTGGCCGACGTCGGGACCTTGCCGGTTCCGCTGGGTCGGATCGTGCTCTTTCCAGAACACGTCGAGCAATTCCTCGTAGCTGACAATCTCGGGGTCGAAGAGGAGCTCGACGGCTTCGGCATGGCCGGTCGTGCCCATACATACCTCCCTGTAGGTGGGGTCTTTCTTGTCGCCGCCCGTATACCCTACGGAAGTGGCCTGTACACCCTCGACGCGGCGAAACGCCTCCTCAACATGCCAGAAGCAGCCCGCCGCAAATGTGGCCTTTTCCATGTTCCCGGCTCCTTTGAACGTAGACGTGTCTCCCGCCACGCCCTGATTCTCTTCCTTAGCCCCCACGTGTCCCACAAGATAGATGAAGAGCACCGTTCCGAGCGCAATCAGCAATAACGCGTTCCTCCGCATTGGGAATCCTCCGTCTCTGTTCTCTCGGAGAAAACAATCAAAACGGCGCGCATAGTCCCACAAGACCGGGGAAATGAAACCGCTGCGGCGTTGTCCACCGTTGTGGCGTGGTCTCCTGACCGCGCCACGCTTCCGGCCGAAGGTCTCCAAGACGAAAAGCGTGGGCCAGACGCCAGCGCAACCACGACGCGCTTTCTCAGGCCGGCGCGCCGTCGCCTTTTCCCGGGACAAACTTGGCTTCGAGGGCGGTCATGGCAAAGAGCCAGGTATCGAGCACGGGGTGCAGGGCCGGTTCCTTGTCCCATGCCAGTTGTTTGGTGCTTTCCCATTCTCTCCTGGCTTCGTGGTCTTGGCCGAGCGCCTTGGCGTGAAACGCCCGTGCCAATCCCAGCGCGAGTTGCGCGTGGTGTTTCAGGTAGAACCAGGAAGCACGGTGGCAGGGGGCATCCGAGTCGAGATTCGCGTCGATCACCGGCATGAAGCTCTGAATGAGGCCCGGGACTTTCGCGAAACGTTGCGCTTGCTCGGGATCCGCCCACCCTTTCTCGCCGCGGATGTATACGGGGTCGAAGAGCTCGGTTAACCGTTCGAGATAGTCGCGGCAGGCGGCGCCGTCCGTCCCGAAGGCGCTCGCGAAATAGTCATCGGCCAAGATGTCGAAATCCGCCGCTGCGTTCCAGAGGGTTTGCCCCATGGCGGTCATGGCGAGACCCGTCGGGAGGAAGATGCGCTGGATCTGGCAGCTCACGTAACCGTTCAGCCCGATTTTCGCCAGCCCCTTCATATCCTCCGCGATTGTGCGCGAAATCTGCATGTGACCGGGGTCGTTCGAGTGGTCCCACATCAGGTGGTAGTCGAAATCGAAGCTGTCGCCGTCGAACATCTCTTGCCAGGCCTTCAGAAACGCGACATTGTCATCCACGCTCTTCGGGAACTCGAGCTTGTTGCGCTCGAACGGCGGCAACTCGGGCAGGGTCTCGCTCGCTTCGAACGTCTCGCTGTAGGTCCGTACAATCGGGGCGAACATCAGGACGAAACGGTCGGGGTTCTCGAACTTCTCCTTCACCGGCGGCCACAAGAGGTCCACGTAGATCAGAAACACGATCCGCGTCTTGAGCCCGGCCTCCGAAAGGCGGCCGTCGAGCTCGTTCAGCATCATGACGTAGAAATCGGATGGCCGCGCCCTGGCGCATTCCGCGCACTCGCAGTTGTTGTTTGTGCCGTCAGCCAGCCAAAAATGCAGGTAGTCGATGTTCGGATGATCGCGGGCATACGCGACAACGGCGTCGACGACCATGCGCCGCACCTCGGGATTCGAATAGCAGAGGTTGGTGTCGAGGGCCACGCCTTTCCAGAAATCGCGTTTGCCGTTGACCTCGGCCAGGTATTTCGCCACATCGGGCGGGGCGCTGCGGGCCTGCTTGTCCCAGCCCAGCCCGGGAATGCCGAAGGGCTCGCAGGTCCACCCGTGCCCGACTTTGTGATACAGCAGCCCGCGCCGCTTGATCTCGTGCTCGAGCAACGCGGTATATTCGCGGGCTTTTGGGATCGAGAGCGGCGCGCCTTGCCTGTTGGGGTTGCCGGTGTGCCGGTACCATCGGTCGAAAAACGTGTGACCTTCGCGAAACTGAATGAAGTACCCGTTGAATCCCAGTTTCGGAAGCCAGTCCACCATATCCCGCACGTGCTCGTAACTGACCGCCCCCTCGATGCACACGGCGCGGTGGCGACAGGAGGGAGTCTCAGAAACGCGGACGTCCCTCAGTTCGTCGAGCTTTGGCGCGTAGGCCCCGTCGTCGCCGGGCCGCACCCACCGGCAGCCCAGTTCCGTCAGATACCGGTACACGGCCAGCAACACGCTCCGCGGATTGATGCCCGCGATAATCCCCGTGGCGCCCGTTGTATCGATGTGAATGGCATCGTCCAGGTCCGGGTCGGCCACGCCCGGGGCGCTGATTTCGGGAAAGTCCGCCATCAGTCCCAAGGCCAAGCTTTCGGCAGCGCCGTTGTTCACGGCGGCGTAAGAGCCCGTAAGCCGTTCAAGGTACTGTGTCAGCTCCTCCGCGGCCAGGTCGACGGCGGGGTGCTCGCTAGCTACCCGTATTGAAATAAGTTTCGGCAATTTGCTGAATACCATTTTCGCACCCTTTCATCAATTCGCGCCAGAGTGCCCTGATGGAAGATCGCCAGAGCCAGCATAGCGCATTTCGGCGCGGAGAAAAAGGGGCGGAGCGGCGAAGTCTTGACCACGCCTCTTGTGCGGCTACAGATGCATGCGCAACATGAGCCAGGCGCCGGCGATGATGAGGGTGAGCATGGTTACCGGCACTCCGGCACGGGCGTGTTCGGCCCACGAGATGCGCACACCCAACAGGCGCGCCTGCTCGACCACGATGATGTTCGCGATGCTCCCCACGATAATGAGGTTGCCGGCAAAGGTGCTCGATAAGGCCAGGATGGCCCCCGACATGGGATGCGTCGCGGCAGGCAGCAGCAGCATCGTGGCGGGCACGTTGGACACCAGGTTGGACAGCACGGTGGTGGTCACGAACAGCCATGCCGGCTGCGACAGATTGACGCCCGAGTTCTGCGCCGTCTCGAACACTCTCTCCAGCGCACCGCATGCTCTGAATGCGTCGTTGACCACGAACAGGCCGATGAAGAGCACCAGCAGATGCCAGTCCACCACTCCGAGCATTTCACGCGAGTGCATCTTCCGGCTCACCAGCAACAGGCCCGCGGCCCCAAGCGCGATCACTTCCCTGGGGACGGGCAAGAATAGAAACGAGGCAATAAGCAGCGTCAGCACGATTGTCCCCTTGGTTGTCTGCCAGACATTGAGCGGAGGGGAATCGGCGGATACGGGCGGCGATACAAGGCGCCAACGGTTTCTGTACAGCAGTGCAAGAACAGCCCACGTCACAAAAAGACTCAGCAGAACCGCCGGAACCGCATCCACGAGATACGAAGCAAAAGAAAGGGACAGCGCCTGGCCGATCAGCATATTCTGCGGGTTGCCGATCAAAGTCGCCGCGGAGCCGATGTTTGCGGCGCAGGCCAGTCCCAGCAAGAGCGGAACCGGGTTCAGATTTCGGCGCGCGCACCCTTCGACCAGGAGAGGCGTCATGGCCAGGCAGATGATGTCGTTCGTCAGTACGGCCGATAACCCGGCAACAACCGCCAGCAGAACCGCCAGCAGCATCGGCGGGGAGAACGAAACCGCGGCCACGCGCCGCGCGGCGAACGCATAGAACCCCCCCAGCCGAAACTGCGCGGAAACCACCATCAAGCCGAACAGAAGCCCGATCGTGGGGACATCGACGGCGTCCCATGCCTGGTCGGGCGCGACCTCGCCGGTCACAATGAGAACGAGCGCTCCCAGCAGGGCCACTCCCGTGCGGTCCATGGCCAATCCCGGAAAACCGCCAAGTATCATGCCCAGATAGACGAAAATGAATATGCCAACGGCTGTATGCATCTCAACAATCATCCAATCTTGTGGCGCGTCGCGAAAACGTCCTCGCGTATCGCCCCCATTCTCAAATGTTCTTTGGGGAAGCGCCGGCGCCGCCAACACCAAAAACCACCCGCGTATGGCGGCATAGCGCGCCTCATCGGGCGGAATTGTACCCCGCAGACGGGGACGATCACAGATATTTGAATAGGAGACAAGAGAGCAAAGCGTAAGTCGCCCTCGTCTTCTTGAAATCAGGGGCTTCGCAACGGATACTTGCAGGCCATAGGGGCCGAAACGCAGATATCGAGGAGGAGCTGGCGATGAAATACAGCGTGACCAGCGTCATGTTGCCCGAGCTTGATGTGGCCGAAACCTGCGACCTGTTGCAGCAACTCGGGTACGACGGCATCGAGTGGCGCGTCCGATACACGCCTGAAAACGCGCTCGGCAAAGGCTACAGCATGTGGGGTGAACATAAGTCCGGCCTGTCTCCCGCGAACATTGCACAAAAAGCCGGCGAGGTTGCCAAAATCACCGCGGACCACGGCCTCGAGATCTGCGCCATCGCCGCCAATCTCCGGTGCGACGAATTCGACGAGATCAAACGGCTTGCGGACGGTGTGGCGCGCATGGGCCCGATTCCTATCCGCCTGGGCGCTCCCACGGACTACGATCGCTCAGCCAATTACAACGACCTGTACAAACGCGCCGTCGGCGCTTACAGCAAGGCGATCGACGTGCTCAAACCCTACGGCATCCGCTGTTTCATCGAAATCCATGGCGGCACGCTGTTTCCAAGCGCCTCGCTGGCCTACCGCATCGCCGTCAACTTCAAGCCTGATGAAATGGGCGTCATCTACGACGTCAACAACATGGCCAAGGACGGGTTCGAGACCTTCCGCATCGGCATGGAGCTTCTTGGCGCCTATCTCCAACACTGCCACGCGGGAGGCTGGGAACCGGTCCCGGGCGAACCCGACGAAAAGGGCACGGTCCCGTGGTCATACCAGGGATGCGACCTGGCCGAGAGCATCCTCGACATCCCCCAGTTCATCAAGGACCTCAATGCCGTGGGCTACCAGGGATTCATCTCGATCGAGGACTTCCGTCCCGTGGAACCCCGCGAAAAACTCAAACGCCAAATCGACTATCTCAGGTCATTGGAATGATTATCCGCGCCTTGTGGCAGTTGAAGTCCTGACTTCTTCACTTCCGGGCCTTGGGCCAGGCGGGGCAAGCCAATCCGCGGCCGCAAGACCCCCGAATCGAGGAAATGCCGGCGAGACGCCTGCGCTGCCTGGCCGCCGAAGGCGTGGGACCCACGGCTTGTCCAGCGTTTCATGTTATCCCCCAATCGTACCGCTCGAATTGACGGAGTGGGTGGGTTTCTTTTAGATACTTAAGTATTAAGCGATCAAAAATCCTAAGGATTTTTCGCCTTAGGTATTGACGAATGAGACATTTTCAGTCATACTTCCCATGGAAAACGGTTACTTCGTAGGGGAAGAAACCGGGGCGCCACTCTTAAAGTAGGAGGATGAAAGCATGAAGAAGAGGTATGGCTTTACTTTGATTGAGTTGCTGGTTGTTATCGCAATCATCGGCATCCTGGCGGCAATCCTGCTGCCCGCACTCGCCCGCGCACGCGAAGCGGCCCGCCGCGCAAGTTGCGCCAATAACCTCAAACAGATGGGTATCGTGTTCAAGATGTATGCAAACGAAAGCAAGGGCGAGAAGTGGCCTACCTTTATGGCTGATGTGACCACAACAAAGCTGGATTGCACGGCGCCAGGGTTCCCGCCGACCACTAAGGTCGGTCTGCTTGCCGCGGGACCGTGCGTGCCGGCGATCTATCCGGAATACCTGACCGATCCCAATATTATCGTCTGCCCGTCGGACTCGGAGCACACGAAGGACGGCCTGATCAATGCCGTCACGGGAGAAACCGATTTCGGGTATCCGTGCGATAACGCCAACCAGGGCTGGGCGCTTATCGACTCGAGCTACTGGTATCTCGGATGGGTGTTCGACCAAGGCACCAATGTTCCGCCTGCCGACCCTCTGACATTTGTGCTTCTTCAAGCAGTTTTTGAGTCGGTGCCTACGCCTCCAACGGCAACCGCGGACGAGGTTTCCGGGCAGATGTGCGCAGCGGTGGGTCTCCTGATAACGCAACTCCAGGACGGAAATGTTAATGCGGCTGACGCGGATGCAAGTGTTGGCGCTCCCTTTGGGAATGGCGGCGGCGACACCATCTATCGTCTGCGCGAGGGTATCGAACGGTTCATGATCACCGACATCAACAATCCGGCAGGGAGTGCACAGGCCCAGAGTGAGATCTGGGTTATGGCGGACCTTCTCTCGACCGAAGTCTCCCTGATGAACCACGTCCCGGGCGGCGCAAATGTCCTGTATATGGACGGCCACGTCGAGTTCTTGCGGTACAGTGAATTCGGCGAAGCTCCGGTCAACGCGGCGACGGCGATCCTGGTATCGATTATTGGCTCGTAAGCCGCCGTAACACTCTGTTTCGAAGATATTGATGACGCGTTTCCCCGGCTGGATCCGCCGGCGGGGGAAACGCGTTTTTGTGGTGATGCGGGCGTGGCCAGACTGGGCAATTGTGGGACCGCCGCCCCCGGCGGTCATCCGGAGTTTGACTGGCGAGGGCTGCGGTCCCGCAAATGCCAGTCGGCAGCCTCCGCCCCTTTCTGCAGCGTGTTCAGCTTGCCATTGGCTGGCGATGTCATGGTATAGTCTGCTCTCTGACAGCAGTGTACCACTGCTTCATCCTCAAATGAGGTCCCCATCGTGAAAAGACGCATTGCATTCTGGATAGGGTTTGCCGTAGCGGCGGCGATTGGCCTGGCGCTCGTGGCGAAGGCCCGTTGGGACGCCGACTATTACAAGGGGTATGACCCGGCCCTTGCGTTGGAGGCGGCGGAAGAGCCGGCAACGTTCGAGCCGGATTACCGGCGCATAGAGTTCTCGTTCCAGGGAGTTGCCGGAGAGGATCGCGTGCCTGCGGTGCTTGCGACCCCGCGCTCGTGGAAGGGGCCGTATCCCTGCGTGATTTTTCTGCATGGCATCGGGCAGAAGAAGAATTTTATAGACGAAATCGCTGGTTTTTTCACAAAAGGCGGGTTCGCGCTCGTCACGTTCGACCAATACACCTGCGGGGAGAGAAGTCTGCCCGACGACGCGGACAAATTGACCGAGGCGTTGGCTTTACGCCGCCGCGGCGCCCTGACCGTGCTCGAGACCCGGCGGCTGGTGGATTATCTCGTAACGCGCGAAGATATCGCCGCGAACCGGATTTATCTGGTTGGGGCGAGTTTCGGGGCGATTACGGGGTCGACGGCCTTTGCATTCGAGCCACGCCTACAAGCGGGCGTGCTTGTGTATGGCGGGGGTAATCTGCGCATTCTGCTCGACAGCCAGCAGGCGCGCGACGAATTGGGGGGGTGGGTGAAGCCGCTGGCATGGGTGGCTTCGTTCTTGCTTGCCCCGGCCGACCCGATTCGCTACGTCGCGTGGGCGTCGCCCCGGCCGCTTCTGTTTCAGGGCGGCACGCGCGACACGATTGTGCCCGCCGCGAGCGGGGAAGCGCTATTCGAGGCCGCACGCGAGCCCAAGGAAATCATCTGGTACGACAGCGACCACATCGGGCTGGATGAGGAACACGTCACGGTTGTGCTCGACGACGCCATTCAATGGTTGCGTAAGCAGGACCGGCAGATCCGGAAAGGGATTCAGGGCCTGTCGCACGCCACATGAGGGCGCCGGTCCCGCAAAGAGAAGGGCTTTCTTTCTCTTTGAATGCGAATCACAGGCACGAGGCCGGAATAGGGTCCAATCTGAGTATCCGTGGCTGCAACCCGCGACCAGGTGCCCGCCTCACTGCCCGTGCCTTTGGCCGCCCCGCCCATCAACGGCTGTACGGGCGCGCATAAGGGCTGCCGGCCGGCATTTGACTGTGCCTTCTCACGGAGGCGATTCGGGGTGTATGTAGTTGTTTGACTTAGACTTCGCGATTATGGCATAGTATGGTCTTGAAAATCAGGTGAAATGTCCGGAAGACATGCCCCAGGGTTGGGCTGAATCCTTCGGGGCGGCGCGCGTAGATTGCCACGAAGACTAACTTTCCAGCGGGCGCGCCCATCTGCATACATGGAAGCCATAGGCCGATAGCTGTATCGGCTTGGGAAAAAGGGAAATCTGGGGACGGCCCCACGCACCCGAACAATCGCGAGTATCGCAACGAATGAAAGGAAGAGACCATGGCAACTAAGGTAGGCATCAACGGATTCGGACGTATCGGCCGCAACGTATTCAAGCTGCTCATGGAAGAAAAGAGTTTCGACGTTGAGGCCATTAACGATCTGACCGACGCGAAGACACTTGCCCACTTGCTCAAATACGACTCGGTAAACGGCGTTTACAAAAAGGAAGTCAAGAGCACGGATAACGCGATTATCGTGGACGGCCAGGAAATCAAAGTCACGGCCATCAAGAATCCGGCCGAGCTGCCCTGGAAAGACAACGGGGTTTCGCTGGTGCTCGAATCCACCGGCGTGTTCCGCAAGAAGGAACAGTGCATGCTGCACGTGCAGGCGGGCGCCAAGAAAGTCCTCCTGACAGTGCCTCCGAAGGACGCGGTTGACGCCATCATCGTGATGGGCGTGAACGACCGCGAACTGAAGGCGAGCGACGTGGTGGTCTCGAACGCGAGCTGCACGACGAACTGCCTGGCCCCGGTTGCGAAGGTTCTTCACGAGAAATTCGGCATCAAGCGCGGATTGATGACCACGGTGCACGCCTACACGAACGACCAGCGCGTACACGACATGCCGCACAGCGACCTGCGCCGCGCCCGTGCCGCCGCCGAGGCGATCATCCCCACGACGACCGGCGCCGCCCGTGCGGTCGGCAAGGTCTTGCCGGCGTTGAACGGCAAGCTTGACGGCATGGCGATGCGCGTCCCCGTCAAAGACGGGTCGGTGGTGGACCTGGTGGTCGAACTCGAGAAGAAAGCCACCGCGGAAGACATCAACGCCGCCATGAAAGCAGCCGCGGACGGCGAGCTCAAGGGCATTCTGCAGTACTGCGAAGATCCGATCGTGTCGTGCGACGTGATCGGCAATCCGTATTCCAGCGTCTTCGACTCGCTGTGCACCACGGTGATGGGCGACAATTTCGCGAAGGTCATTTCGTGGTACGACAACGAGTGGGGTTACTCGTGCCGTTGCGTTGACCTGTTGAAGAAGATGGCATAGAAACGAAGCAGCACATCGGGCTCGCGCGCGGGCCGCGCGGGCCCGTTACGTAAACATGGCGGAGTGTGAGTCATGGCCAAACTGATGATTGAAGACCTCGATGTGAAAGGCAAGCGCGTAGTGATGCGCGTCGATTTCAATGTCCCTCAAAACGACGATGGGACGGTGCGCGACGACACGCGCATCCGGGCGGCCCTGAAGAGCATCAACTATGTGCGCGACAACGGCGGCATGCTGATTCTCATGTCGCATCTCGGGCGCCCGAAGAACCCCGACAAGGCCGAATCGGCGGAAGAAAAGGCCAAGATCATCAAGGCCAACCAGAAGCTGCGCATGGACCCGGTTGCCGACAAGCTCCGCGAACTGGTCGGCGGCAACGTGACCAAGGTCGATGCGGTTGTGGGCCCTGAGGTGAAGAAGGCTGTCGACGCCATGAAGCCGGGCGACATCATTGTGCTCGAGAACACGCGGTTCCATGCGGGCGAAACGAAGAATGACGAGGCCCTCTCGAAGGAGCTGGCGTCTCTGGGCGATGTGTATGTGAGCGACGCGTTTGGCAGCGTTCACCGTGCCCACTCCTCGACCGAGGGCGTGACCCGGTTCATTGGCAAGAGCGCGGCAGGTTATCTCGTGGCCAAAGAGATGGAATACTTCTCGAAAGTGCTCGAGAATCCGGAGCGCCCGCTTACGGCGGTTCTCGGCGGGGCGAAGGTTTCCGACAAGATCACGGTGATCGACAATCTCCTGAATCTGGTCGACACGCTGATCATTGGCGGCGGCATGGCTTATACGTTCATGAAGGCGCAGGGCTACGAAATCGGCAACTCGCTCCTCGACGAAGGCGGCATCGATGTGGCCAGGAAGGCCATGGAGAAAGCCAAGGAAAAGGGCGTCGAACTGCTCCTTCCGGAGGACACCGTTGTGGCCGACGCGTTTGATGCGAATGCGCATACGAAGGTCGTCGGTCTGGGCGAGATCGAGCCCGGCTGGCAGGGGCTCGATATCGGCCCCAAGACGCTCGAGAAGTTCAAGGCGGCGATCAAGAAGTCCAAAACCGTGGTGTGGAACGGTCCCCTTGGCGTGTTCGAGATGGAGCCGTTCGCGAAAGGCACCAAGGCCGTTGCGGAGCTGCTGGCGAGTTCGCCCGGCATCACCAGCGTGATCGGCGGAGGCGATACCGCGGCGGCCGTGACGCAGTACGGCCTGGCCGAGAAGATGTCTCACGTGTCGACAGGCGGCGGGGCTTCTCTCGAGATGCTCGAGGGCAAAGAGCTGCCGGGCTTGGCGGCTCTCAGCGACAGGTAGTGTGTGTTGGGGCGGGCCGTGCGGTCCGCTCCTGGGAGTTGAATGTACCCGGTTCTCGGCCGCGCGAATCACCGGCGGCGGGCTTGGAATCGGGCGAATGAGAAAGAAAGGTGACGGACAATGGGAACAGCGAAAGCACGCAAGACCGAGATTATCAAGGAACACGGGAAGCACGAAGGCGACACGGGTTCCGCCGAGGTGCAGATTGCACTGCTCACGGAGCGTATTAACCACTTGACGGGGCATTTTCAGACCCACCAGAAAGACTTCGCCGGACGGCGCGGCTTGCTGAAGCTTGTGGGTCAGCGCCGCAACCTGCTCAATTACCTTCGCAACAAGGACGTCGAGCGGTACAGGGCGATCGTGAAGTCCCTCGGTCTGCGCAAGTAAGCCAAAGGCCGCGCCCGCGCGCGGCCTTTCACTACAACGAAAGCGGAAAGAAACATACGAATCAAATCAATGGATATCTTGGAACGGGGTGAGAGACGTTCCTTGACCCAATGGAGTTCAGCGACATGATTGAACGTCTCTCTGTAAACGTAGGGGATAAAGGTGTTGTTTTTGAGACCGGCCGTATCGCCAAGCAGGCGCACGGCTCGGTGCTCGTAACCCAGGGCGACACGATGGTGCTGTGCGCCGTGTGCGTGTCTCCGGAAGGCCGCCCCGGCCAGGATTTCTTTCCTCTGACGGTCGACTACCGCGAGAAAAGTTCTGCCGCGGGGAAGATTCCCGGGAATTTCTTTCGTCGCGAAGCCCGGCCGAGCGAGCGTGAAGTGCTTGTGTGCCGCCTGATCGACAGGCCCATCCGGCCGCTGTTTCCCAAGGGTTTCAGCAACGAGGTGCAAGTCTGCTCGACGGTGTATTCCACCGACAACGAGCACAACCCGGATGTGTTGGCCATCAATGCGGCATCGGCCGCGCTCCACATCTCGAAACTGCCGTTCGAAGGCCCGATCGGAGCGGTCCGTATCGGCATGGTTGACGAGAAACTCGTGATCAATCCTCTCATGACAAGTGAGATGGAGGCGAGCGCCCTCGATCTGGTGATCGCGGGGACGAAAGACGCCATCATCATGGTGGAAGGCCTCGCCGACGAAGTGTCCGAGGAGACGCTCCTCGAGGCGCTTGAGGTGGGACACGCGGAGATCAAGAAAATCTGCGCGTGCATCGAGGAACTGCGCGTCAAGGCGGGTGTCGAGAAGATGGCGTTCGATGCGCCCGGAATCGAGCCGCGGATCATCAGCGATGTCGAGAACTTCGCCAGGGAATCGCTGAAAGCGGCCCTCAAGGTCACCGGGAAGCACGAGCGCCAGGAGGCGGTTGACGCCATCGAAAACGCCCTTGAAGAGAAGCTTCTCGCCGAGTATGGCGAGGAGAAGTTCGAGGAAGTCGCGGGCGATGTGCGCGAATCGTTCAGCGACCTCGAGAAATCCCTCATGCGTCAGGCCGTTATCGAAACGAGCACGCGCGTCGACGGCCGCGATCTGACCACGGTGCGCGATATCTCGATCGAGGTGGGCATACTCCCGCGGGCCCACGGTTCGTGCCTGTTTACGCGCGGCGAGACCCAGGCGCTCGTTACCACCACCCTGGGCACGCGCAGCGACGAACAGCGCCTCGACGAGCTCACCGGCGAGGAGTTTCGGCGCTTCATGCTGCACTACAACTTCCCGCCGTGGTCCGTCGGCGAAGTGCGCCGCATAGCCGGCCCGGGCCGCCGCGAAATCGGCCACGGTAAACTGGCCGAGCGCGCCCTGTCGGGCATTCTCCCGTTTATGGCTGAAGAAGACCCTGAACTGGCTTCGGAAGAGGACGATTTCCCCTATACCATCCGCGTATTGTCGGACATCACGGAGAGCAACGGCTCGAGCTCGATGGCCACGGTGTGCGGGGGGACGATGAGTCTTATGGATGCCGGCGTGCCCATCATCGCGCCGGTCGCCGGTGTGGCCATGGGCCTGATCAAGGAAGGCAGCGAAGCGCGCGTACTCACCGATATTCTCGGCGTCGAAGACCATCTCGGCGACATGGATTTCAAAGTCTGCGGAACCTCCCAGGGCATTACGGCGTTCCAGATGGACGTGAAGATCAAGGGTATCAGCCGCGAGCTGATGAGCCAGGCGCTCGCCCAGGCGCGCGAAGCGCGCCTGCACGTGCTCGAGAAGATGCTCGAGTGTCTGGCCGAGCCGCGCCCCGATGTCTCGCAATACGCGCCCCGAATCTACACCATCAAGATCGATGTGGAGAAGATCCGTGACGTTATCGGACCCGGCGGCAAGGTGGTTCGCGGGATCCAGATGCGCACCGGCGCGGAAATCAACATCGAGGACGACGGCACCATTCACGTGGCCTCGGTGGACAAGGACAGCGCGGATGAAGCGCTTGCCATAATCCGCAGCATCACGGCGGAACCCGAAGTTGGCATGATCTACCCGGGAACCGTCAGCCGCATCCTGAACTTCGGCGCGTTCGTGAGCTTCATGGGCGGCAAGGAAGGCCTCGTGCACATATCGGAATTGGCGCCGGGCCGCATCAACCGCGTTGAAGACGCGGTCAACATCGGCGACGAGATCAATGTGAAGGTCGTCGAAATCGACAACATGGGACGGCTCAACCTCTCGAAAGTCCAGGCCGATGCCGAAATGGGCCGTCTCAGCGAAGAAGAATTGGCGGAAATGGAGCGGTCGCGCGGCCAGGAGCGCGATCGTGGACGCGGAGACAGGGATCGCGGCCGCGGCGGCCGTGACCGGGACCGCGGCGGCCGCGACAGAGACCGCGGCGGTTCTCGCGGGCGGCCGCGCAGGTAATCAACTCTCTGATGGCGCTTCCCAGGTGGAAGCGCCATCGTTCTTGCAAGGAACCGATGGCACAGACATCTTTACCCCGCGCGGAGGGTGGCCAGCAGACCCGTAGTCTCGCCAACGGCGTTACGCTTCTGACCGAGCGGCTGCCGTACGTCCGGTCTGTTTCGCTGGGCGTTTGGATCAAGACCGGCTCGGCCTGTGAACTGCCCCATCTGACCGGCATTTCCCATTTCCTTGAGCATTTGTTTTTTAAAGGCACATCGACGCGCACGACCCGGCAGTTGATGGAAGCCATCGAGTCGCGGGGAGGTCATCTCAATGCGTACACCTCGCGCGATTACACCTGCGTGTACGCAAAGACTCTTGATACGCATCTGGCTACGGCGGCCGAGATCCTCGGGGACATCATCTGCGATTCCCAATTCTTCGATTTCGAGAAGGAACGCAACGTGGTTCTCGAAGAGATCGCTTCGAACGAAGATGTGCCCGAGGACTACATTCATGACCTCTTCGTGAGCGACCTGTTTCCGAAGCACTCGCTGGGCGCGCCTGTCTCAGGGACGCACAAATCCGTTTCCGGGATCACGCTCGAGGATGTTCGGGCGCATTACGCCCGCTGGTACCACCCGCAGAACATGGTCATTTCCGTGGCGGGCAATCTCGACGCGGACGAGGCGCTGGACCTCATCGAGAAGGCCTTTGCACCGCTGAAGCCGGGAAACACGCCTGTCGTCCCAGCCTACGATGCGCCAACCTTCGGGACCGGCATCGACGCGTGCAGGCGAAAGATTGCGCAAAGCCACTATTGCATCGGCTTTCCCGGGCCAGCCACGGACGATCCGGTTCGCTTCGTCTACGATATCCTCGGCAACGCGCTCGGCGGTGGCAGCACCTCGCGTCTGTTCGAGCGGATACGCGAGCAGGAGGGCCTGTCCTATGCCATCTACACGTTTCAGTCCGCTTACTACCGGGCGGGTTTGCTGGGCGTGTACGCGGCGGTGGCCCCCGAGAACCTGGACCGGGCTCTCTCGATGACTTTCGAGGAGATCCGCAGGATTCGCGACGAACGCATCTCGAGCGAAGAGGTCGGCCTCAATCGCGAACAATTGAAGGGCAGCCTGCTCATGGCGCTCGAAGATACGTTTCACCGGATGAGCCGCATGGCGAAATCCTATATGTACCATGGCCGCGTTGTGCCTCTTGAGGAGGTCATTGCGAAAATCGACGCTGTTACGTCCGAGGAGGTGCATGAACTCGCCAATGCCATATTGCAGGCGCAAAGCTGCATGCTGACGGTTCTGGGCCCGAAGAATGCGCTGCATCTCAAGGAAATTCCGCTATGACAGAGCTCTTGCGCGTACAGATCAGCCGCGACCCGGGCACGGAGGATATCCCGTTGCCCCAATACGAAACCGAGCATGCAGCGGGCATGGATGTGCGGGCGGCGGTGCCCGGTCCGGTGACGCTGCAACCCGGCGAACGGGGGCTGATTCCCACGGGGCTGCGCATCGCGTTGCCACCGGGGTATGAAGCCCAGATCCGCCCCCGAAGCGGGCTCGCGATCAAACACGGGCTCTCGCTTCTGAACTCGCCCGGAACCATTGATGCCGACTACCGGGGCGAAATCCGCATCATCGCTGCCAACCTTGGGCGAGAACCGTACACCATCAAGCGCGGCGACAGGATAGCCCAGATGATTATCGCGCCCGTCACGCGGACAGAATGGGTGGTCGTAAGTGAATTGGAGGACACCTCCCGCGGCGAAGGGGGATTCGGGAGCACCGGCAGGCAGTGAGCCCTTGGTCTCCGTGACCGTTTCCTGCACGCCGGTTCTCTCGGGCGGGGTGTCACGAATGCCATCGCATTACACGAAAGCCTCCGCATGCGGTTCATGGCCAAGTTCTGCAATCATCTTCCATCTGGAATCTCCGCCCGGCTCGCCGGCCGTCTTCGGTCTTCCCGGACGGAGGGCCTTCACCAGCTACGCGTGGAACGAGTTCGGCGAAGGGGGAATTGTCGCGCCCACGCGCAGCGAGGGCATGGTGAGACTCGAGGCGAGCGGCGCCGTCTTTGGCTTCTGAAGCCAACAGACTCGGCGGCTACCAAAACACTCGAGGAAAATGGATCAAGTGAACCGGCGGATGCCTCGATAGACCGCTTGCTTGTTGGCGGGCGATGTAGCGGGTTCGTTGAAAAACAAAATGCCCGTGACATTGTCGCCCGGATAGTCGTGAATCCATCCCAGTACCTCATCGATGATCTCGGGTGTCTTGAGCCAGAGTTTGTAGTTCTCGGGACGCTTGTCGCGCGTACAGAAATGAAGGATGCACGGATTGGGCGCGAGGAGGTCAAGCATCGCATACAGTTCTGGCCGCGTGGTGGGGAACTGGATCGTATGAGGGAACACGCAGTCAATGCCGCAGCTGGCAAGGCGTTTCGGGTCGTGACCCCATCCTCGGGCGCATTGCGTGTGGAGGCCGACCGCGATCCCCGGCCGAAGATTCCTGAGGTGCGCCGAGAACTCGGCGAGATACCGGGAAATCCGCTCGGTTTTCCATGCTTCGCGTTGAGCCATTCCCGCACTGTCGAAGAAGGTTCCTGTTGACGCATGAAAGGCGCTGCGCGTGTAGGGACAGTAACAGGTTGACGTTCCCGCATAGCTGATGCGCTCGAACGCGTAGCCGGTGACGTTGGCGTGATCATAGAACGTCAGGAGGTCGGCCGCCTCGTCGAGACCCAATTGCCATGCGCCGGGGGCGTCAGGACAGTGCAGCCAGCCGGCTGGGGCGCCGTCTTCTCTCGTTTGGAGGCACGCTTGGGGGTACGCCGCATTGACAAAATCGGGATTCCATATACCCCAGTTCAGAAACAGTTGAATCTCGATGCGGCGTCCGGCTGCCTCCTCGATGATATCGCGGACGAATTCCCTGCCTGGCCGGGCGTTGACGGCGTTGGGGTCTTGGTAAGGCAGCAGGCGTGGATTCCGCACCGGCCAGGCGTAGCCGTCGTGGGCGGGGTCGAAGTAGCCGTAGCTTTGCATCATGAGGCTGAGCAGATTCATGCGGTTCACGGCCATCTCGTCGAGGAGGCGGAGGAGATAGTCGCGATCCAGACCGGCCGGCGTCATGCTCTGGTAGGTCAGGCCCACCTGCCAGCCAAGGTAACGCAGCGGCCGGACGCGGGCGCCATGTGGGGTACGCGCACAGCCGTTGGCAAAGGAAGCCGCGAAGGCGGACGCGCCAAGGAAGGTCCTTCGGGTAATCATTGGGTCGCCCCTGCGTTTCTTGAACTGTCGGTGCCCTGTGCGTTGCATTCTTGCGGATAACACTCAGATCATGTGCAACGGGTTTCCCGGAATCAAGGCGGAGACAGCATTTCCGTTGCGTGGCCTCCATGGTGAAATGGGCTTCGAATCCTTGACCCCGGAGCGCATGCAGGAAGCAGACACGGGCGTCTGATCATGTCAAGGCCGCCGATTACGGCCAGGTATCCTGGGTCGCGGTGAGCCACGCCAGGTTGAAAGAGTAGTGCTGGTAACTGCTGATGATATGGATTACGCCATCGAGGCCTTGGCAGCCGGCGAGGTAGCCCCGCGGTTCTGCCGAGGTGTCGCTCAAGGTGAACGGCGCGTTGTTGGTGGTTCCCGTCTCACACGGCGCTCCGCCAGGCGTCACCAGGCGCATCACGGGCCAGGTCTCAGCGTCATCGAGACTGAGCGCGGCAAACATCCCGGAACAGAGGCTCTTGTTGCCGGAGCCATCGAACATCTCGACGTCTTTCGCGAAGGAGACAAGCAGGATCGGTCCTTCTTGGAGCCGGAGCAGCACGAGGCGTTGTCCTCCACCGATGGGCTGGAATGGGCTGGGGGCGTAGGTCCACGTTTTTCCCAAGTCCGACGAACGACTCGCGGGCATGTGTCCGTCGATGTCGTTGCCGCGGCCGAGACCGAACAGGCGCCCGTCATCCAACTCGACCACACCGCCATGAACGCCTCGGATCACGCCGCCGGAGTCGGTCCATGTTTGTTCGCCGTCGCGGCTGGTGAGCAACGAGGTGCCGTCCACGTCGGTGGCGTCGCACGCCACGAGGAGCGCGCCGTCGCGGGTGCGGATGACCGGCTCGGACATCTGATGCCTCAGGCCGTGTTCGGACGCGATGAGCCGCGCCTTGGACCATGTGGCGCCGCTGTCGTTCGAGGTCCGCATGGCTGCCGCCAGGTTGCCCCAGGTGGCCGCGGCGGAAAGGCCGACGAACTGGTAGAGCACGCCGCTCTGTTTGTCGAGCCACAGGGAGGGCGCGTGAAGGTTGCGGTCGGGCGCGAGCCAGAATAGCGATGCCGGTTCCCACTCTTTCTGGCCGTGCCGCAGGCGGCTCCCCGCAAGGCAGAGTTCGCGGCCTTTTTCGCGGCTGGTGGTATACCAGATGGCCAGCAGGTCGCCGTTGGGACACGGCGCGATCGCCGGATCGTGGTTGTGGTCAATGAAAAGCGGTCCGTGGGCATCGGGGATGATTCGCACGAACGGGCGAGGCCCCTCGAAATAGGGCTGTGCGGGTTCCGGACCCTGGGCGAGATCCGCGAGTATGGTCTGGTTGACGCCGCGCTGGCATGCGGGCGGCTCCGGCTGCGGGAGCGGCTTTGTGCCAGGCACGGGGCCGATCGCTACGCGGAATCCGATGAGCCAGGACCGGTCCTCGGGCACGGTGCCCATCCGGTTGGCGGAACGCAGGAAGTACAGTTCCGTCGAGTGGCTGCCGCCGCGGGTGACGCGGAATTCGCCTTCAGCATACCCCACGGGGTCCTTTTGGGGTCCCGGCAAATAGGGCCCGTACCAGTCCACGCACCACTCCTCGACGTTTCCGTGCATGTCGTACAATCCCCACGCGTTGGGCGGAGTCATTCCGACGTCCAGCAGAACGATGTTGTCCTTGTAACGGCGTTCGGGGTAACGGAATTTCTCTGTTATGCGTGAAGGATCCGGGTCCGGATGCCATGATTCGAACACGTTTTTGTGGAAAACGTCAGGCAAGGCGTCGCCAGTATGGAATGGCCTTTGTGAGCCTGCCCGGCAGGCGTATTCCCACTCTGCTTCGGTGGGAAGGCGGTAGGGGAGGCCCTCTTTCTCGGAAAGCCACTCGCAAAAGGCCGCGGCGTCAAACCATGAAACAAACACAACGGCCTCGTTGTCCATGCATGAGAATCCTTGATTCCCGCGGTACCTGCCATGAGTGAAATCAAATTGTTCGAACTGTCCGTTTGTGACTTCCATCACGGCCAGGTAGAACGCCTGCGTAATCTCGACGGAATGGGCAGGGTGCTCGTCGAAGTCGCCATGGATGCGCTGCGGCATCGGGCCTGGCTTCTCCTTTACCAGGTCCGTGGTCAGCGCGTCGGGCAAGATGGCGTCCTCGGGCGTCCCCATCGTGAACGTGCCCGGCTCGATGCGCACGAATTTCATGCCGATCGAGTTTGTGAACTCTTTCTGAGACAGTCCCTGCCAGCCTTGCGCGAGAGCCGTCGAAGCCAGGCACAGCAGCGCGCCCGTCACGGCCGTCTTGATGCTCGACCTGATTGCCATAGGAGTCCCCTTCCTTAGTTGATACGCCCTTCGCGCATCAGGTGCTGACCGCCCGCCACCCCAAAACCTGGGAGACATTATATCCACATCCGGGCCGCCGGTTGCATGTCGTCCAGGGTCGGGGAACAGGGGCAGACACGTCTACGCTCCGCCTGTGTCAATCCTCGTTTTTCCGCTCCTGGAAGGGCGTGGGTGATTCTGATAGGCTTTGCTTCTCTTCCCGGCGTCAGTTGGATGCGGCGGGCTGCTCGAATGCTCGAACACGAGGGTGGGTTCATGAATCCGGCTTCCATCGCGAGGATGTGTGCCACGTTTGCCGTTTTGGGGCTGCTGGGAGCGGCAGCACCGGCGGACGAGGCGGAGGATGTGCTGAATCGCCAGCGTGAGTTCAATGCCGTCCAGATTGTGTATCGGAATGGCACGCCGCATACCGATCGCCAGGGGCGTCTTCTGACCACGTTCGAGCCCGGGAAGTCGTTCTTCCAGGTCGGGATTTGGGGCGCTCCGCTGCCTGGCAGGTATTACGATTCGGAGTGTGACTGGGCGGCGCTCAGGGAGGCCGGGTTCAACACCGTGTGGCCTTGGGCCGCGGACCCCGCGACAGCGCTGCAGGCGGGCGCGTCGTTCGGAATGCAGATTGTGCCGATGGGTGAGATTCCGGACGACAAACTGGCGGCGATCAAGGAACATCCCAATCTGCTCGGCAACGTATGGATGGACGAGCCGATAGGCGGTCTGGGCAGTAAAGATATGGACGAACTGTTCGGCAAGTTCGCGGCATACCGCGACCAAGCGCACACGATTGCGCCGGGAATGCCGGTGTTCGTAAATGACGCCCCCTGGATTATGCCCCCGGCCACTACGTGGTGGCTGAAATGGAACTCCGCAGGGGATGTCTCGTGCCACGACAACTACCCGGTGATGAACCGCACCGGCCGCGCCGCTTCGATCGGGGCGGAGCCCAACGGCATCCCGCAGACTGTATCCCTCGCCGTGGCGGACGCAAAGGAACAGAAACCGGTCTGGCTCATCGTGGGGGCGTTCGACCAACCCGGCGCGTACGGGCAAGCCTTCCCATTTCGGTTCCCCACGCCAGAACAGTTGCGCGCGTGCGTGTATGCGGGAATCATACACGGCGCGACAGGGATCATATACTTCATCTGGGACAACTATGTCCCGCGCGACGGCGCCGTGATTGGAATGGCGCCCAATCCGCTTCCGCACTATACGCCCAACCCGAAAAAAGAGGGATTTCCGAACCCCACGCCAGCCACGCCGCTTCAGCTTGTCAATGCCAGGGCTCTCTGGGAAACGGCAACGCAGATTAACCGGGAAATCGCGGAGCTGACCCCTGCAATCCTGTCGCCAACCGTTGGCGCGGACACGCCCTACACACTCAAGATCGAAGGGAAAGCCCCGACAGCCACGCCCATCCGTACGCTGTTGAAAAGAGGTCCCGAGGGTGAATACATCCTTCTGACGGTCAATGTCGACGACGCCGTCTTGAAGGTCGCCTATGAATTTCCCCGGCCGCTCGCGAAGGCCGAAGTTCTGTTCGAGAACCGCCTTCCCGAGACCCTGCCCGATGACGCTGCGACGTTTGAACTCAGTTACGAACCGTTCACCGTCCACGTGGTGCGAATCGTTACGGACTGAGAAAGGGGGCTCCCCGGTCGAGGACGAGGCATGCGGGACCCCGCTCGCCGGGCGCCGGTCTTCTGCCGAACAGGCGGGCTGACTCTGACCGCTGCGATGATATATCATAGCGTTTCCAAGTTCCGGGACGGCCACGCTCGGAAGCGGGGGTGACTGAATTTCCCGGCAGCGGCCATGTTCTCGATATGGGGCGCCGTTCGTGGCAGCTGAACCTCGCATGGAGGGAGTCGCATGTTGTTGATCGCAGGCCGAAAGCGCGCTGTCTTGACCTTGGCCGGTTTCTGTTTCATTGCGGCGGCGCAAGGCGTTTATGGCGCCGTTCAGAATGAGGCCGCCACAGGGCCGGAGCCGGACCGGTTCGTCTGGCAGGACCTGCCGCCGCTGCCCCAGCCCGTGTCCGGGCAGTTTTTGGGTGTTCACGGCGGCGTCCTGGTGGCGGCGGGAGGCATCTCCGCTGATCAAGACTATTCGGACAGCATCTACGTGTTCGGACCCGACGACACCGAGTGGCGGCAGGCCGGAAAACTCACCCAAAACGTTGCGTTTGGCGCCGCCGTTTCCACTCCGGGAGGGGTCATCTGCGCTGGGGGCACCGATGGCGCCCAATGCATGGCTGAGGTGTTCATCTTGCAATGGGACGCGGGGACTTTGACTCGGTCCGCCTTGCCGGCTCTTCCGCGGCCGTGTGCACACATGGCGGCGGCTCTGGTTGGGAACACCGTATACGTTGCCGGTGGCCAAGACGCGCCCGATTCCCCCGAAGCCCTCCATGTTTTCTGGGCATTGGACCTGGATAACACCGGTCAGGGCTGGAAAGAACTCGACCCGTGGCCCGGCCCGCCGAGGATTCAGCCCGTTGCGGCCGGCCAGGACGGCGTGTTCTTGCTGTTTGGCGGCGCGGAGCTCCGTCAGACCGCCGACGGCCGTCTTGAGCGCGTCCTCCTGGCCGACGCGTGCCGGTATAATCCGAAGACCGCCCAGTGGAAGCCGTTAGCGCCTCCGCCGAATCCGCTGGCCGGAGCATCGGCTGTGGCGATGGGTCCCGCGCATGTTCTCGTGTTTGGCGGGGGGAGTGCCCCTGGCAGGGAACCGGGCGCAGCCTCGGATTCGCCCAAGGTACTCGCGTATCACACGATCACGAATACGTGGGCGCAACTTGGAGCCCTGCCCGATGCCACTCCCAATGCGGCAGCCATCTGGGAAGGTGGTTTTGTGCTCGCCGGCATGCCCGTCGCGGCGGGACAAGGCGGCGCACGCGTTTTGCACGGCAAGGTTGCGCCCCGGCCCGAACGTTTCGGCTGGCTCGACCATGCGTCCCTCGTCTTGTACTACGGCGTGCTGATCTACATGGGGTTCTATTTTGCCAAACGCGAGAAGACCACGGGCGACTTCTTCACCGGCGGCGGCCGTGTGCCCTGGTGGGCGGCGGGCATCAGCATCTTTGCCACCTTGCTCAGCGCGATCACGTTTCTGGCTGTTCCTGCCACGTCGTTCGCGAAGGACTGGGTCTATTACATCGGCAATCTCTCGGCCATGGCCGTGATCCCGCTTGTGGTGTACTTGTTTCTGCCGTTTTTCCGCCGTCTGACGGTGGCGAGCGCCTATGAATACCTCGAACGGCGTTTCAATGTGTTCGTGCGCGCGTTTGCGGGAATTGCGTTTATCGTCTTTCAACTGGGCCGGATCGGCATCGTGTTGCTGCTTCCGGCCATCATTTTATCGGAGGCAACCGGTCTTGACGTCGCCACTTCGGTCGCGGGCATGGGCATCTTCACCACGATCTACACGGTGATGGGCGGCATCGAGGCCGTGATCTGGACGGACGTCATGCAGGCCGTGGTGTTGATGGGCGGCGCTATCCTTGCCCTGATCCTTACAATTGCCCGGGTTGACGGCGGTCTGGCCGGCGTCTTGTCTACCGGCTGGGCCGACGGGAAATTTCACATGTTCAACTGGACATGGGATATGACAACTGGGGCCGTTTGGGTCGTATTTCTCGGACGCACGATCGAAACCCTCATTCCCTATACCACCGATCAGACCGTCATCCAGCGGTACTTTGTTGCGCGCACCGACAGAGACGCCGCCCGCGCCATCTGGATCAACGCGTTTCTCGCGCCGCCGGTCGGCCTCATCTTCTTTGGAATCGGCACCGCCCTCTACGTGTTCTACAAGTCGCACCCCGGCCTACTGGATCCCGGCTTGCGCAACGACGGCATCCTTCCCCTGTTCATCGTGCAGAACTTCCCGGCGGGCACGGCCGGAATCGTGACCGCGGCGGTCTTCGCCGCGTCGATGTCCTCCATTGCGAGCAGTCTCAACAGTATCGCTGTCGTGGTGGTCTCGGACTTCTACCAGCGCTTCCACCGGTCCGCTTCAGACCATTCTGCCCTGAAGCTTGCGCGATGGCTGACGCTTCTCGTCGGCGTCGTGGGTACGGGCTCGGCCCTGATTTTCGCCAGGGCCAACGTGGTCTCTCTATGGGAGAACTACATGCAGATCATCGGGCTGTTCGGCGGCGTGGTTGTAGGCCTGTTCCTGCTTGGCATATTCACGCGCCGCACGACGGGCCTCGGCGCGGTGGCCGGCGCGATCGGCGCCACAACCATCCTCTTCATGGTGCGCTCCCAGACCCAAGCCAGTTTCCTCATCTATTCGAGCGTCGGAATCGTCAGTTGTTTCGTTATCGGGTATGTGACCAGCCTCGTGCTTGGCGGCCGCCAGCCCAGCCTCGCCGGGCTTACCTGGTTTACGCGCAACGCGGACGCTCCTCTGAAAGACGGATGAACCGGTTCCCGGCCTGCTGCTTGCCTTGAGCCCGGCGCGCGCGGCCACGGACCTGCCATTGAAGGAAAGGACGGCAGTTCAGTCGGCGTCTATGTGGCCATTCGCCACCACGGGCACATTACTTGCCCCCTTGCCGGACCCACGCCTCGTTGAACCGGGTCAGTTTGATGGTCTCGCCCTCTGGAGGCGAGAACGTGTACGTGCACAGGATATCACCGTTTCGAGATTGGATAACGGTCGGATACGCCGCCCCGACCGCTTCGTTGTTCTCCAGGGTCCGTTTCCACTTCCACGTGGCGCCCTCGTCGTCGCTGAGAAAAGCGCTGAGCAGGTAGCGCCCGCTCCTCGGCCCCCCGGTCGTATCGTTGCATACCAGCAGCCAATTGCCGCTGGCGAGAGCGATGCAGGCCACGCTCGACCCGGGATTCGGGATGTCCATGGGAACTTCGCTCCACGTCGCGCCGCCGTCTTGCGATACCGCGCGGCGCACCTTTTGCGTGTACCCTCTTTCCCGCATGAAGGCGACGAGGTCCCCGTTCCGCTTCTGCACGAGCGCGGGCTGTATGTTGCCGTATGTGTCGAGGACCATCGGCTTGCCGAATTGCCAGGTGTGGCCGCTGTCCCTGGTCGAGGCGATCAGCGAACAGCCGTGGATATCCGAGTAGAGCGGCAGCATCAGGCGGCCGTCCCCGAGCATGATGGGCGGCTGGCGCGTCATCCAGCCGAGCCGGTGGTCGAGTTTCCGGGCGGCCGATTCCCGGAACTCCGTCAATCTCTGGGCCAGTTTCTCATCCCCCGCGACAAGGTCCGCGCAATCCTTATCGAACCGGACGGCGGCCTCCTGAAACACGGTCTCCGCGTCCTGCGGGTGACAGATGAGGACGTCCTGCCAGTCCCACCGGGGAGCACCATCCTGTGTGTAGTGGCTCGACTTCGCGTACTTGATAAGATAGGTGAACGACGTGTTGTCGAGCGAGGAAATCCAGAAGAGCCATAGCGTGTCCTCGTTGTCGATGAACAGAACAGGGTTCTGGTCCGGCAATTCCGGGTTGTCGGCCATTACGAACGGCGCCGACCACGCCGATCCTCCGGCGGGTTTGCGCGCGCCCTGGATGACCAGGGTGTTGTCGCCCTTTTCACCTTGGCCGTGAAACCAGCAGGCCAGGAGGTCCCCCTGGCGGGTTTCCACGATGGACGACGAGTGATTGTGCGCCGATTGTGGAGGGAACAGGAGTTCCTCCTGGTGAAACGCTTCGGGGGCGCCCGCCACCAGTGCCGCAAAGCCAATGACGATTGAGACTAGCATCTTGTGTGTCCTTTGTACCGCTTCGACAAGCGGGAGAAATCCCGCCGACATTATAGGGCGAGTGCTTTTCCTGTTTCCATCAAGACCCGGGCTCACCTATCCCCGGTTTCCCAGATTACCTCCCCTGTGGCGCGGTTTCCCCTTGCCATGGCGCGGTTTCCCCCCGCTGTGGCGCGGTTTCCTGACCGCGCCACCCTTGCGACCGCAAGGTCTCCAATTCTTGATGCACGCTGGAAACCCGCACCATAATTCCCGTCTAGGGCGCCGGGCCCGAAACGGCACGGCGATGCCGCCCTGGACAGCTTCCCCTTGACCCGGTGAGATATCTGGACTACCTGCCGTTCAGCACCGGCCAACCGGGCTTTTGGACTTTGCCTTGACTCGATAGTCGTTTTCTGGTTTATTGAATTCCGCGGATTCTCGGAAAGCTCGATTCAGGAATCCCGGGCGCGGACACGGAGAGGTGTCGTCTCATGAAGATCGGGATGTACAGCATTACGTATCGGGGTGTTTGGTACAAAGGGCCGGCGATCAGTGTCTTCGACCTTCTTCCGCTTGCCAAAGAGCAGGGCTGGGAAGGGGTCGAACTGGATACCGAACGGCCTCACGCCGCACCGATGGACCTTTCGTCCGATGACCGGAAACGGCTCCGGGACTTGTCAGGCACGCTGCAGTTGCCAATCTGCGCGGTGTCGCCAAACTGCGACTTGTCGAGTCCGGTGCCTTCCCATCGCGACGCCATGGTCTGTTACGTTCGCGAGTGCATCAAACTGGCTCACGATCTCGGCGCGCCGATGTGCAAGATCTTCGCCGCCTGGCGCGGCATTACTTTGCACGACGGTGTCGGCACTTACGACGAGACCTACGGGCATGATCCATTCCCGTATTGGAAAGAGAGCCGCTGGGGCTTCGTCGTTAAAGGGGTTCGTGAACTTGCCAGGATGGCTGAGGACTACGGAATCGTTCTTTCGATGCAGAATCACGGACCCGACGTCATCACGACGTATCAGGAAGTGCTCGGGATGATTGAGGAGGTGGGGTCGCCTGCATTCAAGGGGTGCATGGATATCAACATCGAACCTGATCCCGTCTGCGAAACCGCCGAACACGCACAGAAGATGGTGCGGGATTCGGGCGACCTCCAGGTGCATGCCCACTGCAACGGCGAATTTGCGCGAACGGCAGAGGGAGGCGTTGAGCTCGTCGCATCCGGCTATTTCGATGGCCGGTTCTGGGAGCGGAGAGTCGCCTATCCCGCGTACGTCGCTGCTCTGGTCAAAGCCGGTTACAGGGGCTACATCAACTGGGAATTCTGCCATCCGGCCAAGAAGGACGGTCAGTATGCGGGTATAGATTACGTGCACGATCAAACGCGTATGGCGTGGGAATACCTGAAAAGACTGCGCGCCGAAGCCGTTGGTTGAGGAATGGCGGCACGTCTTGAAGCCCCAACGCGAACTCGGCAATGAGGATTCTTCTCATGCAAAGCAATGAAACCAACCGTCATACTTTGTCAATGTCGCGGCGCACATTCCTCGCGGAGGCTGGCGTGGCTTCAGCGGTGATGGGCTTCCAGATGGCCCGTGCCGGGGAAAAACCGAAACAGGCTGGTCCGAACGAACGGCTGAACATCGCCACAGTCGGCGCGGGCGGACAAGCCGCCAGCAACATTCGGGAACTCGACCAAACGGGGCAGGTTAATTTCGTCGCTTTCAGCGACGTGGACGACGAGCGCGCGGCGGACATCTACAAACAGTTTCCAAACGTCCCGACGTTCAAAGACTTCCGTCAGATGCTGGACAGAGTGAAGGACGTTGATGCGGTGCTGGTGGCTACGCCGGACCATATACACGCCCCAGCCACTCTGGCTGCGCTACAGCTAGGCAAGCATGTGTATTGCGAGAAACCATTGACCCATACCGTACATGAGGCACGAGTCATTGCCCAAGCCGCCGCCGAGCACGGTTGCGCCACCCAAATGGGCAACCAGGGTACTGCCTTTGAGGGACCGCGCCGCCTGATCGAGTGGATTCAGGGCGGCGTCATCGGCACGGTGCGGGAAGTGCATGTCTGGTCTGATCGTCCGACGCATTTCGGCAAGATCCTGTGGCCCCAGGGCGTCGAACGGCCAACCGACACGCCCCCGGCGCCGGAAACGCTGGACTGGGACCTGTGGCTGGGACCCGCGCCGGACCGCCCTTACCATCCCGCATACTGTCCTTTTAAATGGCGCGGCTGGTGGGATTTCGGCTCCGGCGGTCTCGGAGACATGGGAATCCACAATATCGCCCCTGTTTTTGATGCGCTGCAGTTGGACGCGCCCACGTCGGTTACGGCCAGCTCATCGCTGTTCAACGCGGACTCGCTGCCGCTGGCAACCACGGTGCATTACCAGTTCCCCGAACGCAACGGGCGGCCGCCGGTCCAGCTTCATTGGTATGACGGGGGGATATTACCGCCCAGGCCGGATGAACTGGAAGAGGGTGAGGAGCTAGACCCGGAAGATGGCGTTATCCTTGTCGGAGATCAAGGCAAGATTCTGGTCGAGGGGTGGGGCGGCAATCATCCTCACCTCATACCCCAGTCCCGGATGGAAACGGTCCAATTGCCGCCCCAGACGATTCCGCCTTCCAAGGGGCATCATCTCGAGTGGCTCGATGCGTGCAGGGGTAATGGGACTACCCGCTCCAATTTCGGTTTCGCGGGTCCACTGACGGAAAGCGTGTTGTTGGGCATAGTGGCCGTGCGCACGCGGCGTACCCTCGAGTGGGATTCCAAAAGCTTGCGCGTGACAAACGTGCCGGAAGCCAACGAGTTCGTCACGAAAACCTATCGAAAAGGCTGGGAGCCGGGCAAGCTGGGCTAGAGGCTGCCTCAAGTAGAGCAGCTGCGTCAGGCAAATCATCGAGTCTCGGCCTGGCACCTATTCGCCGAACGGCTGACGGACCGGTTCGCGCAGCCTAATCCCCAGAGTACCGTCCGTCTCAGGCTTTTCGTTCCCTGCCATTTGGAACCTCGGCATGTAAAAGAAAACTCAGTTTTGTCAATTAAACCCTGCCCGCCCAGAAGTTTATTGACTTTATACAGTCTCTGGTTTACTAGCTGTGCTACCGAGCTTCGTACGGGAGGCTTCCGCAAAAGAGACCAGAAGGGGTGTCTTTCTCATTTGTGGCAGTTTATGCCGGAGGATTCGGTGAAGGGAGGTGCAGAAGAACAGCAATTAAACAACATACCGGTTCCTTATAAGCAGGAGCGGGGGTGAATCATGCAACTATTGGCCAATAAGCAGAGGGGAAAAGGAGCTACACGAGCCATGAAAAAGCATGGATTTACACTCATTGAGCTTCTAGTGGTTATTGCGATTATAGGTATTTTGGCCGCTATTCTTCTCCCTGCCCTCGCGCGGGCACGAGAAGCTGCACGCCGTTCGAGCTGCCAGAATAACCTGAAACAAATGGCGCTTATTTGCAAGATGTTCGCAAACGAGAGCAAGGGCGAAGTGTGGCCCGGACGTTTCAAGGACATCAAGGGAGGGTACGCTCCGGATAATATGCAGTACTGGTCGGTGATTGACCACGTGACGCTGAGTCCGGAGTATATGACGGATCTGAATATCCTCCCGTGCCCGTCGGATAGCACGGGCCCGCCGGACCCGTGGGATGCCCCCGGCACCGGTTATTGGCGCCGCGCGGATCCCTCGTGGGTTGACTATCCGTACGGCGGTCCTATTGCGGGGATCGCGGCTGCCGCCAGTGACCCACTCTCCACGGACCAGAACTGCAGAGACAAAGTGACGAGCCAAGGCTGCTATGTTCGCTGGCTTGATGACTCCTACACCTACTGGGGTTGGGCCATCAAGGGGGCGCAGGCCGCCACGGTGATAGACATGGTCGAGCTGGGCATCGTGCTTGATGACAGCGGCATGACAAGCCTCTACGGCAACGACGCAAATGTTGTCACCAACGCGGACGAGTACAAAGATATCAGCCTGAAGCTTACCACCGGCGACGTCACTCTGTATTGGTTCCGTGAAGGTATCGAACGGTTCTTCATTACGGACATCAACAATCCCGCTGGCTCGGCCCTGGCACAGTCGGAATTGGCCGTGACGTGGGACTCGTCGCGTACTGAGGACGAGGGCGGGGTCTCCGAAGAATTCAATCACATTCCTGGCGGCGCGAACGTCATGTTCATGGACGGCCACGTGGAATTCTTCAGGTATCCGCAGCCGGACGGCAGCAATGCGTTCGTCATGACCAAAGTTGGCCACACGGACGGCTACATGTGGTTCCCGTGATTCGCAACGGCTAGAACCTGCACTGTAGTTAGCTAACACACAAAGAGGCGGGCTCGAAAGAGCCCGCCTCTTTTCTCAATGTCTTCCCTGCGTCCCGCTGCCCGGCTTGCTCCGCTCACGCGAGACGCGCGAGACCCTCCCGCAGCGCGAAGCGCGTCTTTATCTCAGACGTTGGCCGTTTCCGAAATCACACTTCCGCTCCCGCGGGAATCCTCGTTCAGGCAAAATAGACTCTTCCCTGTCAGGAGGCCTGACCGCCCCCGATCATTGGTCGCGTCGATCCGCGCGGTCGGCCTGCGTCCCGTAGTTAATGGTTTCCTCGCCGGGGGCAGCTGTAGAAGTATCTTTGCTGCCGCAACCGAATGTTCCGAGCACCACTCCACACAGAACCAGAAGCAGAATCAGTTTTTTCATGATAGACATTCTCCCTTTCCATGTAGCACCGAACCCACACTCCTCGAACTACTTTACTCCGCACACTAGACGCCAATATAGCACACGCGGGTGCGGGACGCGTAGCGTGATTGTGCCCGCGCAATCGCGTTACGGGCCGCGGCTTGTTGATGCTATAATTCAAGCTCGCGGGTGCGCGGAGCAGGGCATTCTCGCGGGCCGGGGGGGCATGGGGCGCGCAGCAAGCCGCCCCAGGCGACGCCCCCCGATACTAGGGAGGTCTTAATGATGCGGCATACCATCATTGACGTTCTCGCGGTGACGATACTGGTTATTCCGGCTTGTGACAGGCCCGCGCCGAAGGAGGGAATCCCGCCGGACGACCCCACTGAGGTCTCTCAATATGCGCCGCTCAACGTTCTTTATCCGTTGGAAGGCGCCCTGTTTCCGCGGGATATCATTGCGCCGAGGGTGCGCTGGGAGGACCCCGTCGCCGAATCCGACACATGGCTCATTCAGGTAACGTTTCCTGACCAGGCGCAGGGAATAGAGGACACGGTCCAATCGACCGAATGGCTTCCCCCGGCACAGCAGTGGGATGCCATCAAGGAACGTTCGCTGGGCAAGAGCGCGAAAGTGACGGTCCGGGGTTTCAGGCGCGCCGCGCCCGATAAGGTCCTCTCGGAAGGCAGCGTTTCGTTCGGCACTTCGACGGATAGCGTTGAGGCCCCCATCTTCTATCGAGAGGTAAACCTGCCCTTTCTGGAGGCCGTGAAGGACCCGTCGCGCATCCGTTGGCGATTCGGCTCCGTCTCTTCGCCTGAGCGCCCTCCCATCCTGCTCACCAACCTGCCTGTATGCGGAAACTGCCATTCGTTCTCCGCGGACGGCGCTACGCTCGGAATGGATGTTGACTATGCAAACGACAAGGGTTCCTACGCCCTCGTGCCCGTATCACACGAAATCGTCCTAACGGATGAATCCATCATTACCTGGAGCGACTTTGACCGCGATAGTGGTGAAATGACGTTCGGCCTGCTGTCGCAGGTTTCTCCGTGCGGACGCTACGTTATAAGCACGGTGAAGGACCGGTCGGTCTTCGTGCCCCGTCCTGACCTCTACTTCTCGCAATTGTTTTTCCCGCTCAAGGGCGTGCTTGCCGTCTATGACAGACAGACGAAGACCTTCGCGGCGTTGCCCGGCGCAGATGATCCGCAATACGTGCAGAGCAATCCGGCGTGGAGCCCGGATGGCAACTACATTGTTTTCGCGAGAAGCGCCGCGCACCCGCTCAAGAAGCTCCGTGACACCCAGCGCGTGCTTCTTACCCCCGATGAATGCAAGGAGTTCCTCGAGGAGGGCAAGACATTCAAATTCGATTTGTACCGCATACCTTTTAATGGCGGCAAGGGGGGTGAAGCCGTGCCTCTCGAGGGGGCATCAAACAACGGGATGAGCAACTTTTTCCCCAAATACTCTCCCGATGGAAAATGGCTCGTCTTCTGCCGGGCAAACAGTTTCATGTTGCTTCAACCAGACAGTCAATTGTTCATCATGCCCTCGGAAGGCGGAGAAGCCCGCAGACTGCGATGCAACACCGAGCGGATGAATTCGTGGCACAGCTGGTCGCCGAACGGGAAGTGGCTGGCATTCACTTCCAAGATGAATGGACCCTATACCCAGCTTTTCATCACTCATGTCGACGACAATGGCGAGACAACTCCTCCCGTACTTTTGGAGCATTTTTCGGATGCGGACAGGGCGGTCAATATTCCAGAGTTTGTGAATACTGCCCCCGACGCTATGCGGACGATGCGGGAGCACTTCGTTGATGACGTCTCCTTTGAACGGGCCGGAACGGAGTTTCGGAAGGCCAAAGATTACGTGGGAGCGGAACGGCAGTATAGGAGGGCCCTTGAACTCAACCCGAAGAATGCCCGGGCGCATCTGAACCTGGGGTTTGTGCTGGATGCCACCGGCAGGCCCGAAGAAGCCCTCAAGAGTTACGAGGAGGCGCTGCGCCTTGATCCCTCCCTGCCCGAGGCCCACTTCAACTACGCCGGCACAATGCTTGCACAAGGCCAAATCGATACTGCCATTAAGGAGTATCGCGAGACGCTCCGTCTTGACCCGAACTTCGCGAAGGCCTATGCGAACCTGGGAACGGCACTGGAGAAGAAAGGGCAGGCGGAAGAAGCGCTCGCGCAATGCGCGGAGGCCGTGCGCGTTGACCCGGGCAGCAGCGAATTGCGCATCAATCTGGGACTCATGCTTGTGCGCATGGGCCGGGTCGATGAGGCCGTTTCCCATCTGTCGGCGGCCGTTTCGCAGGACCCCGAGAACGTGCCTGCGCATACGAACCTCGGATTGACATTGGCCCAGCAAGGCAAGTTCAACGAGGCGGCAGAACAATATGCCAAGGCGCTGGAAATCGAACCCGAGAATGGCGAAGCCCATGGGCAGATGGGAGCCGTTCTACTCGCTATGGGCCAACTTGACAACGCGTCCGTCCACCTCCAGGAAGCCCTGCGCCTCGGTGTAGACAATGCTGAACTCCGGCGGAACCTTGGACTGGCAATGGCTCAGCAGGGCAAGCTGGACGATGCCGTGACGCACCTGCTGAAAGCCGTTGAGTTGCAGCCCTCGTATGTCCCCGCGCGCGTGAATCTGGGAGCTGTGCTTCTGTCTCAAGGGAAGGCGAAAGAGGCTGCGGTTCACCTTTCCGAGGCGTTGCGCCTTGAACCTGGCAACCTCAACGCAGCCGTGAATCTGGCAGAGGCCTATGCCCAGACGGACGAGTTCGACAAGGCCCTGCCGCTCTTGGAAAAAGCGCTCGAGTCTGCCCTTGCCGGGGGGAACAGCGCTGTCATTCAGGAAATCACTCGCAGGCTCGAGGCTTACAAGGAGGGCAAACCGGGGCACGCCGTACCGGAACGATAGGTGTTCCCTGGCCCCCCCCAGCTTTAGTGCTCGTACAGCGGTTGGTCGCCGACCGTGGCGATCCAGTTTCGGGTCGCCTCGACGGCTTCGAGACCCTGATCGCAGAGGTGGGCGCCGCAGAAAATCATGTCCCCGATGCGCTTCTCCCGGAGCCACTTGAGGCCCATCGTGCATTGCCGCTCAATACGTCCCAGGGGCATAGGTTGCTGCGGGCCGTAGTCCCACATGTAACACCCCATCTGCAGGCGTTTTCCGGGTGCGAGCTCCTTCAGCTTGGCAAAATTGGCCTCGAGCTCGTCCAGTTCTTTGGCTGACCACGACCAGAGCGAGATCTCGTCGCACAGTTCGAGGTAGGGACGCATTCGGTCGTCAAACTTGTCCGCCGTGTAGACGACAATCCCCAATTCGAGCCGGCGGCCGTTGATGGTCATCCGGTCTCGGATAGCCTTCACCTCGCCGACCGTCATCGAGCCTTCCTGGCCTTCGCGGGCGAAGTTGAAGAAGTCGTCCATGTACAAGCCCGTGATATTGGGCATGGAAGCCGCTAACCGCAGGACATATTCGCGTTCCTCGTTCGATGTGGCTCCTGAACTGCCCGTAATCGACCACTGCAGCTTTTTCACGTCCTTGAACGCCGCGGCGTATTCCTCAAACGGATAGGCGGGCTTTCCGGCCGCACGGATGAACATGATGTTGGGCGTGCCCAGGTATTTCGCGGCTTCCACCGGTGTCATGCGCGAGTTGCGCGGCAGCCCGAACATACCGTCATACACGCCAGGGTGATGCGACCACAGCCAAAAGCGGTCGCGGACTCGTTCACGTTCGTCGGCCCGGGGCTCTTGACTCGTCAACGCGGCCATTCCAGCCATAGCGCTCATCTGCACAAAACGACGTCGCGTTACCATTTCGTTATATTCCTTCCGCTTCCCTCGAGTCAGCGCACCGTTCACTTTGAATATCTTACGTACTGTGCGCCGTATTGTCCACACTCATATCAATCATACGATACACAGCCAATCAGTTGAATCTGGTTGCGGGTTACAATCCGCTTCCACTCCGAAGACGCACGGGCTATTGCGTAGACGCGCGGTCTGTCATATCATGGAATTCAAGAGAGGCCGCGGGGTTGTACATTTGGAACACGAGACAGGATTACGGAGATGCCGCGTACCGCATTCATAGTGCTGCTTGCCGCCGCCGCGAGCTCGCTTATCCCCGCCTCAGCCGACACGATCGTCTATCGCGGACGCGAATACTCCGGCGTGACCATTGAAGAGCTCTCCAACCAGTATGTGGTCCATTTTCCGGATACGGGCAGGAAGAAGTATTTCCGGAAAGAGGAAGTAACGTCGGTTCAGCGCACGGGCAACAGCGGGCAGGCCGGTTCCCCGGAGCGGACCGGCGTCTATTCCGCGTCTAAGCCGGCCGTGAGACCTCAAGAACCGGAAACTGCCGACTTGACGCCACAGCAAATCGCTTTGCAGGAATACAAGCAACGGAAGAGAATCCGGGCGCAAGCCGAATTCGAGGCGGCATTCGAACATTGGAGCAAGCTTACCGACGAGCAACGAGAGGCTCTTCTCGCGTCCGCCGTTGACCAGGCGGCCGCCGCCGAAGCCGAGAGACAGCAGACCGCGCAGGCCATCGCGGACCAGCGCCAGCAGTTCGACGGGGAACGGGAAGCCCGGCGCGTCAGCGCGGAAAGCACCGCCGTCGAGAGAGACCGGACCATTAACGAAACCTACGCCGCGGCGTTTGAGGTCCAGGACGTTGACCCATTCGGTTATTTGACCGATCGCGAGGCGCAACACACGGTGGCCCTGGCCGATAGTGTCGGACTCGCCCCGGAGGAGTTCCTGGAAGAATACCTCGACGGGTTTGCATACCCCCCGGTGCCATACTTCGAAACCGGCAGGCGCCGGTTGGCCGATGCGCTCGACGACGCCGACGTCGAAGCCTATTGGATCGAACAGGAGTACAATGCCCGTATCGCCGAGGAAAGCCGCGCGCTCAGTCAGCTTGAAGGAGAAGCGCGCCGCTTTGATCGGCGCAGCAAGACCGTTCTCCGGAGCAACGCCGATCGGGCGCGCCGTCTGGCCAGCACCGCGGATTACCTGGCGGTGCTCGAGGATGCCCGCGCCGCCGAGTACGAGCCTTCGCTCAAGTACCGGAGCCTGTTTTCCGTCGAGGGCAAGGGCGTCACGCAACGGCACATCTCGGCCGCGGCCCCTATCCTGAGAATCGACTGGTGGCTTGACATATCCTCTCCCTTGGCGAATCAGCTCACAATACGCGTGTATGACAGCGTCTCGGAAAAACCGGTCAAGGCCGACTCCTCCGCCAAGCTGCCTTCCGACCATTTCCTGATCATCGATGAGCCCGGCGACTATCTCGTCGAGGCCGAGGGCCCGGAAGGGCTGACTTACACCATCGAGGCCAAGGAGCTCCAAGACCTCACGCTTCCCCCTCCTGCCGAAGAGGAATGAGAGCTCCGCTCGCGTGGCAGCCCCGCCGCGGCACGGCCATCTCGCTCACAACGTATGGGGCGCATGGGCAGGCACGAAACCATGCCAAAGGAGGAGGGAACACCCCAATCCGGATAGGAAAGCCCTTGCTGGAGAGATCTTATTGTCTCCATAAAGACAAGAACGAACTCACACGGAGACACAGGGAACACGAAGATCGAATCCTCCGAAACAGAGTGAGACAGGAAGCATCATTTTGGATTGCGCGGTGGCGCTTCATCGTGAGACGGGTCCCGGGCTGTTGGAAACAGTGTACGAAGCGGTTCTTGCACGCGATCTGGAGGCCCGGGGTCTGCGCATGGCACGGCAAGTTCCCATCCCCATCGGGCTTCGCGGCATCCGGTTCGACGAAGCGTTTCGTGCAGACCTCATCGTGGAGGATACCCGTTCTTGTGGAACTCAAATCCGTGGAGAAGGTCACGAAGGCGCACCACAGGCAGGTGTTGACCTATCCGCGGTTGACGGGTATCAGACTCGGCTGTCTACTCGACTTCGGCGAGGCTTTGATGAGGGACGGCATTTCCCGCATCATAAACGAAGACATTGAGCAGATTTCGCTTCGGAGCAGGCTCCATTTCCTCCGTGTCCTTTGCGTCTCTGTGTGAGTTTCCCCAATCGTGGTCTCATCCGGCGATTTCGGGAACCGGCGCGCATTGCATGGGGGCATGACGATTTGGTAGGTTGCGCGTGTCTTGGCACTCATTCGAGCGCACTGGAGGCCGCATGCATTCCACCAATTCCGCTCCCTGGTACGTCTCGCTGCACGGCGGGCACACGGCCGAGTTCTGCGACCACGGCACGGGGGATCTGCGCGCCGTGCTCGAGGCGGCCGTCGCGAAAGGCTTCTCCACCTACGGGGTCTCCGAGCATGCCGCGCGCGTCGAGGAACGGTTTCTCTACCCCAATGAACGGTGTTTAGGATGGACCATCGAGAAGGTTCAAGAGGATTTCGAGCGTTACGGCAAGGCTGTTTTCGAGCTGGCCGAGGAATTCGCCGGGCGCCTGACCGTCTTGCGCGGCATGGAGGCCGAAGTCGTGCCTGCGAACCGGTACGCGGACATCATGCTGGCCTATCGCGAACGGTTTGCATTCGACTACCTGGTCGGGTCGGTTCATTACGTCGACGAAATGTCGATCGACGACACCCCGGACCAGTTCGAGGAGGCCATGGAGGCCCACGGAGGGCTCGAGCGGTTGGCCGTCCGGTATTACGAGACCGTGGGCGCTATGGTCGACGCGTTGCGGCCCGATGTGGTCGGACATCTCGACGTCATCCGCACAATCGGCTGGAAATACGGCGATCTGGCGTCGCCTGCCATACGCCGGGCCGCCGGGGACGCCCTCGACAGCGTGCGCCGGCAGAACTGTATTCTGGACCTGAACACCGCCGGGTACCGCAAAGGGCTTCATACGCCCTACCCTGACGTCTGGCTTGTCGAACGCGCCCGCGACATGAAGATCCCCTTCGCGCTGGGGGATGACTGTCATGGGCCCGAAGATGTCGGCGCGGAATTCGAACAGGGCCGCGCCTACCTGCTTGCCAACGGCGTCGAGACCGTCACCGTTCTGCAGCGCGACGGAAACCGGGTCGAACGCCGCACCGTGCCGCTCTGAATCCCCTTCGAAAAAGGGACTTCCCCGTGCGGCGGGGGGGGACCGCACGGGGAAGCGGGGGGAAGTTGGGCGGGATATTGTTCCTTTATGTGATCTCGATAGTCCGGGGTTTGAAGGCCTCCGCTTTCGGCAGGGTGACGGTCAGGATGCCGTCCTTCATCACCGCGTTCACCTTTGCGGTGTCAAGAGCGCTGCTAAGTGCGAATATGCGCCGGTAATCGGCGGGGGCACGCTCGCGCAAGAGGTACCTTCCATCGCCGTTCACCTGTTGGCGATGCCCGACCAGCGACAACTCGCCCTGCTTGACCTCAATTTCCACATTCTCCTTTGGTACGCCCGCCAGTTCGGCTTCAATGCGGACCTGGCCAGCCTCCTCGATGATATTCACACGCGGCGTCACATAACGCTTGGTCTTTTCCGCTGCAGCAGTTGTCATGTCGTGTCACTCCCTTGTCAGTCGAATCGGAGCGTCAGCCCCGAGACCTTATTCCACATCCAGCGAAATGCGCTTCGGCTTCGATTCCTCGCGTTTCGGCAACCGCACCCGCAGTACGCCGTCCCGCAACGTGGCTTCCACCTTGTTGGCATCGAAACCACCGGGCAACTCGAAGGTTCGCTGAAACTCTCCATAATGCCGTTCCATCCGGTGGACGTTCTTCTCTTCGTCGCGCCGCTCGTACTCACGTTTGCCCCGAATCTTGACCGTGTTGTCGAGGGCCGTTATCTCGACGTCTTCCCGCTTCATTCCGGGAACGTCCGCCTGCAGGACGTATTCGTTCTCGGTTTCCTGAAGGTCCATAGGCGGGTTCCATGTCTGGCTCGGACGGTCCCACTCGAAACCGTGGTCGCCAAACATTCTTGCCAATTCGTTCTGCAAATCCGCCAAGGCGCTCCATGGGGCCACGTCGCCTGAATGTCTCCAACGCACCAGTGCCATAAAAACTCCTCCTTTCAACAATCGCCGAAACCTGTACGCTCTTTGGGCGTCCGGTTGTTCGCCGCATCCACTTTCTGCCTTCAATGATGCAGGGGTCGTGCCAATTTCGCGATTATCGTGTAAGTGTTTGTAAAAAGGGATGATAGGAACGCGGCGGCCGCCTTGGAAGGTTGTTTCCACGCGGCACCGTGCTCTGAAATGAAAACATTCCTGTTGCGGAATGAAGCGTTCGCCCCCCGTAACATTCCAGGTAAAAGATTGACAACCCTATGGGCCTGTGTTAGACTCAAGCCAGTTGCGCAACGCCTGATATGAAAGTTTGTTAGAAGGGGAGGACCGCCCGGTGGGCACACCAGTCAGAACCGCGAAGAAAACTATGGCAGTCCTATTGGTGGTGGCGCTCGCAGTCACAGCAACCGCGACATGGGGGCAGCAGGTTTACGATCCCTCGCGTGAATTCGCTCCTGTCACCGGCTTCGAGAAAGCCCTGACCAAACTGGGACGCGGTTTGTCGAACATCATGTTCGGGTGGGGCGAAATCCCCATGACGTTCGACCGTAACGTGAAGAAAGGCAAGCCTTTCGCCTACCTGTTCGGCGTGGCTCCAGTGTTGGGGTCTGCTCGCGCCGTCATGCGCACGGGGACGGGTGTTTTTGAAGTCGTGACATTTCCGTTCTCGGACCGTGACGTGAACTACGAGCCGATCCTGGAACCCGAATACATCTTTTGATTCTCTTGAACGAGTGGAAACAGCAAGGACCGGGCTTGGTCGGCCTTCTCACTCTTGCAGACGGAACGGAAGGCCGCGTCGTACTGATGGGGCCGCGAAGCGCCCCTGAGAGCGCGATTGTTGTCATGGTGGGGAAGGAGCCGGGTGCGGTCGAGTCGCTTCCGTTGAGTGAAGTCCTGGATAGAATTCCGCCCGCATCGACAGTGGCCATTCTGTGCGCACAGGAACGGTATTTCGGCGACTCCCAATTGCCGGCGATAGATGTGCAGTGAGCGCGCCGCGAAATATCGACTATCTGCTCGAGGAGATTATTACCCTGCCGAGTCTCCCGGCAACGGTAGCCCGGATTCTGGAATTGTTGAATGACCCCGATTCGTCTCTGTCAGAAGTCGGCAAGATAGTTTCGGGGGACCCCGCGATTGCCCTGAAAACGCTGCGCCTGGTGAACTCGGCGGCGTACGGGCTGCGCGGGCGGGTGACGTCGGTCGAGCATGCCGTCACCCTGCTCGGGGCAAAAGTCATCCAGAATCTTGTTCTTACGGCAACCGTTCTGGACACATTGAGCTCCGGCGCTCGCCTCTTGTTTCAGCACAGCATCGCCGCGGGTGTGGCAGCCCGTTCAATAATGCGCTCCCACATCTTCGGAAATGTCCTCGACCCGGAAGAAGCATTTGCATACGGTCTCTTGCACGATATCGGCAAGATTATTCTCGAGGATTACATGTCCGATGAGTTGGTCCAGGCGGAAGACTTGAGCCGCGTCCAGGGCCTGCCTGGTCATGTCGCTGAACGGGAAGTCATCGGGGTTGACCATGCTGAGATCGGGGGACGCCTGGCGATGAATTGGCGGCTTCCGGATTCGATTGCGGCCGCGATTATGGCACATCACGATCTCGCGCGCTGCAAAGACGACGAATATCTCCCGTACGCAGCCATGTTGAACGCAGCCGACACGATCTGCGTTGCCGCGGGCCTGCCTTCCTACGAGGGGGCCGTCGCCGATGACGCTAACGGAGCGTGGCAGGTCCTGGGGATTACGAGTCCGCAGATCCCCGCGATTCTGGACGATTTCTTCGCTTCAATTCCTGAAGTGGAAGAACTGACCGAAGCCGTGTCTTGAGCCGGCGGTGAACCATGGTCTTGCGCGAGTTGAAGACGGAAGGGTTCCGGTGCCTGAATCTGGCGCAATTCGCGCCGGGAAACGGCGTAAACGTCATATGGGGCGACAATGCCCAAGGCAAGACCTCCCTCCTGGAGGCTATCCTTTACGCGGCCACCTCGAAAAGCCACCGCACGAACCAGGAATCCGACATGGTGCAGCATGGCCAGCATGGCTTTCGTATCCACGCCGCCGCGCAACGCATCGACCGGCCTGTAACCGTCGACGCCACTTGGTGGCACGGGCAGAAGCGCTTCAAGGTCAACGGCGTGGCGCAAAACAAAGTGAGCGGAATCCTGGGTAAAATGCCCGTGGTCTTCTTTTCCCCCGAGGACGTGGAATTGGTCCGTGGAACGGCCGCCGTCCGCAGAAAATTCCTGGACATGGAGATTTCGCAGATCGAACCCGCCTACCTTCGGGCGCTTCAACAGTACCGGCAGGTCCTCAAACAGCGCAACGAACTCCTCAAGCACACGGCTCTCGAGCCTGACCTCTTGGACGCGTGGGACGAGCAGCTCGTGCGGTACGGCCGCGTAATCGCCCGCAGCAGACGGGCTTTTGTTGACGAGTTGCGCGCGGCCGCCGCACCCGCATACCAGACCATCGCGGAAAGCGAGGACTTGGCTATCGCCTTCGCTCCTGACATTCCGCCCGACAAAGATCACCTCGCGGCGCTCCGCGAAACCCGGGAACGCGACCGGCGGTACGGCCTCACGCATCGGGGACCCCATCGAGACGATTTCGACCTTGTCATCTCGGGCAAGGCCGCGCGCCAGTTCGCGTCCCAGGGGCAGCAGCGCACTGCGGCACTGGCCCTCAAACTCGCCGAGTTGCGGCTGGTACGCCAGCGCATCGCAGAGTATCCTATACTCATGCTGGACGATGTCCTCTCCGAGTTGGACCCGAAGCGTTCGAGGCGCCTTTTTCAGACAATTCCGGAGGAAGTGCAGTGCCTGTTGACTGCAACGCACCTGAGCCCGGATGCGGTACCCGCCGGGGTCACGTGCTCTTTCTACCGGATCACGAAAGGGCAGTTGGCTCAGGCCTAGCCCTGGCGCGCCTTCCGTCTCTGGAGACAAGCCGTTGAAACGCAAAAAAGAGCCCACGAGCATACAGGAAGTGCTGGCGCAGTTGCGCCAGGAGACTGAACTGGGCCGCCAACTCGAGCAGGCCCAGATCTGGTCGCGCTGGCCCGAGATTGCGGGAACCCGGCTCATGGAGCACGGGAGGCCCCACGCAGTGCGCGACAAGGTGCTCTATATCGAAGCCGACAGCCCGGTATGGATGCATCGGTTTGCCTATCGGAAGTGGGACCTCATACGCCGGATAAACGGGTTCGCGGGCCACGAATTGGTCTCCGACATCTTTCTGGTCCTTTCGGAGGACGCCAAAGATGCCACGTCACAAGATGGCGTATAGGGCCGGCACGGCAAACGCAAAATGTTGCGTATTTCTTTGATTTTCACCCCCTGATTTGATAGAATAGCTCGACGAAATTTCGGCCCCTCGGCCATGAGCGGGATTTGCGAGGTAAATTCAATGACGAAAGATAGTTATGGCGCTGAATCCATTCAGGTGTTGGAAGGTCTGCAGGCGGTACGAAGACGACCCGCGATGTACGTCGGCGACACCAATACGCGGGGACTTCATCATCTGGTCTACGAGGTGGTCGATAACAGCATAGACGAGGCCCTCAACGGCAATTGTACCAAGATTAGTGTCACCGTTCACATCGACAATAGCGTAAGCGTTGTAGACGATGGGCGCGGTATTCCCGTAGCCAATCATCCCAAGTATCGAAACAAGTCCGCCCTCGAAGTTGTGATGACGATGCTGCACGCGGGCGGCAAGTTCGACAATTCCAATTATAAGGTGGCTGGCGGGCTTCACGGAGTGGGCGTATCGTGCGTAAACGCCCTTTCGGAATGGTGCGAAGTCGAAGTCAGGCGCGAAGGTTATGTCCATTTCATGACCTTCAAACGGGGAGAGCCGCAGGGAAAACTCGAGCGAACCAAACGAGCCAAGGGCACGGGCACGCGCGTCACGTTCCGTCCCGACCCCGAAATCTTCGAGGTCTCCGAATTCAGTTCAGAGACTCTCTTGGCGCGCCTTCGCGAATTGGCGTTCTTGAACAAGGGCCTCAGAATCGCATTCGAAGATGAACGCGTCGACGATGAGCCGGTTGTGATGCAGTATAAGGGCGGCATCATCGAGTATGTCGAATACCTGAACCGTAACCGGGAAGCCCTGCACCGGAAACCCGTCTATTTCGAGGCGCAGAAGGACCGCGTCCAGTGCGAGATCGCCCTGCAATACACGACGTCGTACTCCGAGACGGTGTCGAGTTTTGCGAACAACATCAATACCCACGAAGGCGGCACCCATCTAAGCGGTTTCAAAGCTGCCTTGACCAAGGCCCTCAACGACTATGCCCGGAAGAACAATCAATTCAAAAAGGCTGAGATGAGCATTTCGGGCGATGACTCGCGCGAAGGTCTGACGGCCATCGTGTCCGTCCGCGTGCCCAATCCGCAGTTTGAAGGCCAGACCAAAATGAAACTGGGCAACAGCGAGGTCCAGGGCATCGTGAATTCCATCGTGTACGAGGGGCTGCAAACGTATTTCGAAGAAAACCCAACCGTTGCCAACCGCATTATTTCCAAAACGGTCGAGGCCGCGAGAGCCCGCGAAGCTGCCCGTAAAGCGCGCGATTTGACCCGTCGAAAGAGCGCGTTCGACAGTGGCGCCCTGCCCGGCAAACTTGCCGATTGTTCGGAAAAAGATCCGGCGTTGTGCGAATTGTTCATCGTCGAGGGCGACAGCGCCGGCGGGTCTGCAAAACAGGGGCGCGACCGGCGGTACCAGGCCATACTCCCGCTCCGGGGCAAGATCCTGAACGTCGAAAAGGCCCGCGTCGACAGAATGTTGAACAACGCTGAGATTCGCGCGCTGATTACTGCTTTGGGCGTCGGTTTCGGCAAGGACGACTTCAAGATCGAGAACCTGCGTTACCACAAAGTCATTATCATGACAGACGCGGATGTGGACGGAGCACACATACGCACGTTGCTGCTGACCTTCTTTTACAGGCAGATGCCCGGTTTGATCAAGCGCGGCCACCTCTACATTGCACAGCCGCCGCTGTTCCAGGTCAAACGAGGGAAAAAGGTCCAGTACCTCAATACCGAGGAGCAGATGGAGCGGTTCCTCCTCGAGAACGTCTTGGAAGATGTGAGTGTGACTGCGTCCAACGGCAGCCCGCGCTCAAACAAGGTCACGCTGAAGACGTTGGAAAAAGCTCTCCAGGCAGCCATCGAGCGCGACAGGATGTTTTCCCGGCTGGAGCGCGTGTACGGCGTTGAACGCGACGCCGCCGAAAAGGCACTGAAGCTGCCGCGTGAAAAATGGATGGACCCGGCGAGCCTTTCCCAGAAGGACGTGCGAGACTTGTTTGCGGACGCCGAGATTATCGACACCGGCCAGGTCCAGGGAACACTTATCGAGAACGGCAACGGGGGCGACAAAGAGCGCATCAAACGCGAGAAGGGGCAAGTGGACCTGGCGTTTCTGCGCAGTCACGAATTCTCGGTTCTATTGTCTGAGGCGGACGCCTTGTCCGCGATCGGCAGTCCGCCGTTTCGTGTCGAGCCCGCAAAGGAGGGGCAGCCCTTCGAAACCGATAGCCTTCTTCAATTGCGCGCGCATCTCCTTGAATTGGCTCAGAAAGGGCTTTCCATTCAGCGCTACAAGGGTCTCGGCGAGATGAACCCCGAGCAGCTTATGGAAACAACCATGAATCCGGACAGCCGCACCGTGTTGCGGGTCGAGGCGGAGGATGACACCGCGGCAGACGATATGTTCGTCACTCTTATGGGCGACATGGTTGAGCCGCGCAAGGCCTTCATCGAGAAACACGCGGCGGAGGTGCGCAACGTCGACACATGATGACGGGACGCCAGTTTTCCTGGCGCTGCCGGTGACGGCCGGGGGTAAGCCCGATACATACACGGAAGACAGTCGAGGAGCACGATGTACACACGTAACGAGAAGATAGTTCCTATCGCAATCGAAAGCGAGATGAAGACGTCCTTCATGGATTATTCCATGAGCGTCATCGTCAGCCGTGCGTTGCCGGACGTGCGCGATGGCTTGAAGCCGGTCCATCGGCGGATTTTGTATACCATGCACGAGTTGGGGCTTGTGCACAGCCGGGGATTCCGGAAATCCGCCGCTGTAGTCGGCGACACCATGGGTAAATACCATCCACACGGCGACTCGGCCATTTACGATACGCTGGTTCGTCTGGCACAGCCATGGAGCATGCGTTACCCCCTTGTGGAGGGACAGGGCAATTTCGGCTCGATCGACGGCGACAGTCCGGCGGCCATGCGGTACACCGAAACACGCATGGAAGCAATCACCGCGCAGATGCTCTCGGACATCGAGAAAGAGACCGTCAATATGGTGGCCAACTACGACGGCCGCTTGAAAGAGCCGACCGTATTGCCGTCGGCCATACCCAACCTGCTGGTTAACGGCTCGTATGGAATCGCTGTCGGCATGGCCACGAGCTGCCCGCCCCATAACCTGACCGAAGTGTGTGACGCCATCGTGTACCTTATCGATCACCCCGAAGCCACAAGCAAGGACTTGATGAAGTTCGTCAAAGGCCCGGATTTCCCCGGCGGGGGGATCATATGCGGCCGCGGCGGCATTGCCAAGGCGTACAGGACGGGCAACGGCCGGGTCACAGTGCGGGCGCGTGTAAACGTCGAGACGAACAAGAAGACGGGCAAGGAGAGCCTCATTGTGACCGAGCTTCCGTATCAGGTCAACAAGGCTCGGTTAATTGAGAGCATCGCGGACCTGGTGCGCGCCAAGAAGATCGACGGGATTTCAGATCTTCGCGACGAATCCGATAAGGACGGCATGCGGGTCGTCATCGAGATTCGTAAGGGCGACGAGCCGCAGGTTATTCTCAACCAGTTGTTCAAGTTCACTCAGTTACAGGATACGGCCAGCATCAATCTGCTGGCCCTGGTCAACAATTCGCCGCGCCTCCTTTCCTTGCGGGAGATGGTGTATCACTACGCCGAGCACCGGGCGGAGATTGTTGAACGCCGCACCCGCTACGACCTGGACCAGGCCGAAAAGCGCGCACACATTCTGGAAGGCCTTCTGAAGGCCATCGACAACATCGACGAAGTCATCGCTATTATCCGGGGTTCCGCGGACGCACAAGACGCGCAGAACGCCTTGATGAAGCGGTTCACCTTCAGTGAGGCACAAGCCGGCGCCATCCTCGCCATGCGCCTGCGCCGTTTGACTGGCTTGGAGCGCGAGGAATTGGAGAAGGAATACGCGGAACTGCTCAAGGAGATCGAGCGGCTTCGCAACATCCTCTCGAGCGAAAAGACCATCAAGGCGGAGGTCCGGAGGGAGATTCTGGAGACAAAGCAACAGTACGGCGACAAACGGCGTACGCAGATCCTGGATGAGGTCTCTGAGTTCAGCGTGGAAGACCTGATCGCTGACGAGATGATGGTCGTAACCGTCTCGAATGCCGGCTACATCAAGCGGCTTCCCGTGAGCACGTACCGCAAACAACGGCGCGGCGGCAAAGGGATCACCGGGATGGAGACCAAGGAAGAGGACTTCGTCCGCGACCTGTTCATCGCGTCCACACACCAATACATGCTCTTTTTCAGCAATGCGGGACGCGTTTATTGGCGGAAGGTGCATGAGTTGCCGCGGGCCGGCCGCACGGCGCGCGGCCGCGCCATCGTGAACCTCCTCGAGTTGTCGGGGGGAGAACTCATTACCGCTTGTCTTCCCGTGCGCGACCTGAAGGAAGAGGGCAAGAACGTTTTCATGGTGACCAAGATGGGCACGGTGAAGAAGACGATTCTGAAGGCGTTCAGCAATCCTCGCGCGACAGGCATCATCGCCATCGATATTGACCAGGGCGACGAACTGATCGACGTGCAGATCACCAACGGCGACGACAACATCCTGCTCGCTACCGCTCAGGGGAAGGCAATCCGCTTCCCCGAAAAGGACGTCCGCTCCATGGGGCGTACCGCGCGCGGCGTCGTCGGCATTCGCATGGAAAAGGGCGATTCCGTTATTGGCATGTCGCTGGCCGCGGACGAGAGCACCGTCCTGACGGTTACCGAAAACGGATACGGCAAACGCACAAAGGTGGGCGAGTACCGGTTGCAGCACCGGGGCGGCCAGGGCATCATCAACATAAAGACCTCCGAACGAAACGGGAAGGTGATCGGAATGTTGACCGTCGATGACAACGACGAGATCGTACTGGTAAGCACCGATGGCATCGTGATGCGCTGCGGAGTCAGGGGTATCCGCACCATCGGCCGCAACACACAAGGCGTCAAAGTGATGACACCGCGTCCCGGCGCCAAGGTCAGCGCCGTGGCCAAAGCTGTTGCCGAGACCAAGGAACAGCAGATAACCGATGTCGAAACCGCCGGAACCGAAGCCGAAAACGGCGCCGGCGACAGCGATACCGAAGAATTCACCGCCCCAGACGAGGAAGAATAGCTGACAGGCCGATGCTGTGATGGCGAAAGCATCGCATCGCCAGCGGCCGGCGCGGTCCAGTACAGTGGAGTGGCCAGGGTTCCTGTTTTTGAATAAGGGAGGGTGTGAGCCATCTTCGAATCCAGGTCTGGAAAGTATGCGTATTCCCGTGTTGCTGGGAAGGCGGGCCGCGGCAATTCTTGTGAACTCTGCAGGATGACGGCTCTTTCCGCGAGGCGTTCATACGGTCGGTTTTCTCGGATAGTCGGGGAGGGGACCCATGTCTGACGACGCCGCGCCGGAACTCCCGAATCCTGAAGGGGCCCCTGCTGTCCCGAAGGCGCCTCCACGTTCCCTGAAGCGGTTGGCCATACGAGGTTCCGTCTGGACGTTTGCCGGTTACGGCATCAGTCAGGTGATTCGGCTCGGTGGCAATCTGATCCTGACGCGGCTCTTGTTTCCCGAGGCCTTTGGGGTGATGGCCCTGGTCAACGTGTTCCTGACGGGGTTGGCCATGTTCAGCGATCTTGGTCTTTCCCCGAGCATCGTTCAGAGCCCTCGCGGAGAGGACGCGGATTTTTTGCGGACCGCTTGGACCATCCAAGTGATGCGAGGGGCGGTCCTCTGGCTGGGCGCATTGGCTATAAGTCTTCCTGCAGCAAGCTTTTACGACGAGCCTGCGCTCGCGAGGTTCTTGCCAATCGCTGGGTTCACTCTTTTCATCGCCGGGCTCGAATCCACCAACTTTCTTCTTTTGCAGCGGCACCTGAATGTGATGATTCAGACGGCCTTGGATATTGGTGTGCAACTGGTGAGTCTGCTCGTGAGCATAATGGGAACGCTCGTCTGGCGCGGCGCAATCGAGCAGCGCAACCTGGAAAGGGTCTTGCGTGTTCTGTTCGAGGGACAAGTTCTTGCGGATGAGGCCGTCGGTACGTCCTATCTTTGGGGCGGCATCTGGGCGTTGATTATCGGAACGCTTGTAGGTCGCGCCTTACGCATGTTTGTCACTTTTTCTTTGCCGGGGCCGCGTATGGGGCTCTCACTTCGGAAAGAGCATGTACACGAATTGATTCACTTCGGGAAATGGATATTCCTGGCGAGTATTCTTACATTTTTCGTCAATTCGTCTGATCGACCCGTGCTGGCGAAGTTCATGGATCCCGCCCAACTTGGGGTATATAGCATCGGTATGAATTTTCCCAACGTGGTACAAGGGGTGTTATACGGGATTGCTGGGCGGGTGCTCTTCCCCGTTTATGCTGAATTGGCGCGGGAGCGCCCCGAACATCTGCGAAGCCGTATGATTCGCGTACGCTTTTCCCTTGCGTGTGTTACCTTGCCTATTCTTTGGGTCATGGTGGTCTTGGGCCCGCAGCTCATCGATTTCCTCTACGATGATCGATATAGAGAAGCCGGTGTGTTCATGCAAGTACTGGCGGGAGGCACAATCGTTATAGTTCTGATGAACCCGATTGAAGCCATCTTTCTTTCTGTTGGAAACTCTCGTGGGCACTGTGTGATGTTGATAAGCCGTTCTGTGCTGTTTGTCGTGTCCATGGCCGTGGGGGGCTACTTCTATGGCGCGTACGGCATCGTCTGGGGCGTGGCAATCGGGCCAGCACTCAATTATCCTTTTCTGGTGTTGCTTACGCGCAAGTACGGGGCATGGACACCCCTGTTTGATGCTGCGTGCGTAAGCGTATCGGCCGTGGTTATCATTTTGGGCCTCTGGATAAAGATCTCAATCATGTGAGGTGAGGAAGTTTGGTTACGACCAAGGCCTCAACAGCGTTCGGCAAGGAAGGGCAGCCGGCACAATGCGAATAACGTTTGTGTATCCCGGCATGACCGGGAACTTGATCGGCGTGCCGCCGGTTACGGGGAAGCTGCCCCTCTCGTCTCGAAGCGAGCACTCCAAACCCCGCGACAGGAAGACCTCAAGCACATTTACGACTCATGTGATTCGGGGCTTTTTCCCAGCCGGACAGAGTGGTTCGGCTTGCTCATTCTGGAAGCAATGGCATGCCGCATACCTGTTATCGGAACTCCCGCGGGCGCCGCGCCCGAGCTTCTGGGGTTTGGCGGCGCCGTGCTCGTTGAGTATGACAATGTCGTCGCGATGGCCGATGCCATTCTTCACGTAACAGGGTTGTCGGAAGAAGAATGGCGCGAAATGCCACGTATGGCGCGTGAAGCCGCTGAGCGCTATAGTTGGCATGATGCTACCCTGAGATTTGCGGATGCGTTGCGGCAGGCTGTCGATCGTTCACGCAATGCGCAATATAGAGGAGCCTAGCCTTTTATGCAGGCTACCCACGGCGGGAATGCGTTGGTTGGGATTGCCCTGTTTGGCTGGATCCCACTCGTGTTGTTGCTTTTCGCACTGCTGCCTCCCCGGCGCGCGGCCCTGCTCGGCTTTTTAGGGGGGTGGATGTTTCTTCCCTGCGGCGGGTATGAAATCAAGTTCTTTCCCGAGTACAACAAGACGAGCGCCGTTTGTATCGGGATTTTTCTCGCCACCTTGATATTCGATACGGGGCGAATTACGCGTTTCAGGTTTCATTGGCTCGACCTATTCCCGGTCATGTCATGCGTAGTCCCGTTTTTTTCGTCGCTTTCAAATGGTCTGGGAGCATACGACGGGTTTTCTTCCGTTGCGAGCGAGATGACTATCTGGATGTTTCCTTACCTGATCGGCAGACTTTATTTCACAGATTTCCGAAGCATGAACGAACTGATTCTGGCAATTTTCATTGCTGGGATGGTTTATGCACCGTTTTGTCTTTTCGAGATTCGCTTCAGTCCCAACCTCCATTATTGGGTTTATGGATTTCAGCAATCACCGTTCGTCACAAGGTTCCGCCTCGGGGGTTTCCGGCCCACGGTCTTCATGAGAACCGGTTTGATGCTTTCCTTGTTTATGGGATTTACCGCATTGAGCGGGTTTGGGCTTTGGATTTCCAGAGCGAAGGAAGATTTCCTCGGGTTGCCTCTTTGGGTGTCCGTGGCCGCGCTTGCGGCAACCACGGTCCTGTGCAAATCAACGGGGGCCCTTCTACTTGTATTTGTTGGATTGATCTCGTTACTAGCGGTGAAATACCTGAGAACCAGCTTGCCTGTGATAATGCTTGCCTGTGCCACAATTATGTATATTATCATTCGCGGCAGCGGCTTGTGGTCGGGCACGGAACTGGTCGATGTGGCTTCGGCCACCGTGGGCCAGGAAAGAGCCGATTCATTAGGCCTTCGAATTGTGAACGAAACCGCTCTTGCGGAACGGGCGAGAGAACACCTATTACTTGGATGGGGCGGCTGGGGCGATAGCCGCATAGTGGATGAAGAAGGTCGCGATACAAGCATCACGGACGGTTACTGGATAATCGTATTCGGCACCCGTGGGGCGCTCGGCCTCACAGCCTTCCTCGGCACAGTCTTGGGGCCTGCTTTGTTTCTTCCCTATCGAATCTCCGGAAAGAACTGGATGTTTCCCGCGATAGCCCCAGCTGCTATCGGAGCACTAATCCTTTGCTTATGGATGCTCGACTGCATTCCAAATGCTATGTTCAATCCGATTTACCTTGTGGTCGCCGGGGGACTGGCTGGGTTTCGGAGAGTTGGTGTGCCACGCGCTCAAGAGGTCCGGGTGCCCACAAGACCGTTGAAATACGCGGCCAGGCATCCCGGCGGCGCAACAAACGCTGAGCACACTTGAATCTATCCGATCAGCACGAACATAATCTGATCGACGGTTCCTACACGTCTTGATCATTGCCTGCCCAATGCCGGAACCGTTTAAGGGGTACTCTTATAGGGGCGGAATGAATGCGACAGATCAAAGTACTTTTGATAGCTGAAGCAGCAAACCCGGAGTGGGTGAGCGTTCCGCTCGTAGGGTGGTCGCTCGCGAAAGCCCTGCGCTCTCTCTTTGACGTACATCTCGTCACGCAAGTGAGGAACAGGGACGCGATCCGTGCTGCCGGATTGGAAGAGGGACGTGATTTTACAGCCATCGACTCCGAACTGGTTGCGCGCCCGCTTCACAAGCTTTCAAATCTGATTCGGCGCGGAGCGGGAGTTGGTTTCACAACAGGTACTGCGTTGCAGTTTCCCAGCTACTGCTACTTCGAGCACTTGGTCTGGAAAGCCTTTTCGACGCGGATTCGCGAGAAAGAATTCGACATCGTCCATCGCATAACGCCACTGAGCCCCACATTGCCAAGTCTCATAGCGAAAAAGTGCGCCAAGGCTGCAGTCCCATTCGTATGGGGACCGATTAACGGGGGGGCCCCGTGGCCTAAAGAGTTCGATGCCGTGCGCCGCAAGGAGCGCGAATGGCTTTCCTATGTGCGCGGGGCCTACAAGCTGCTGCCCGGCTACCGGTCAACGCGCCGGTACGCCTCGGCGATTCTTGTCGGCTCCCAGGACACATTGGAGCAGATGCCCCAGAACTATCATGAAAAGTGTGTCTACCTTCCCGAGAACGCCATTTGGCCGGAGTGTTTCTCGCGGCAGGTGGAGCCTCCTACCGATACCCCCATACGCGTGGCTTTTGTGGGCAGGCTCGTGCCCTACAAAGGTGCCGACATGCTTATCGAAGCGGCTGCACAGCTCATCAAAGATGGGAAAATCACGCTGGACGTCATGGGAGACGGTCCCGAAATGCCGCGCCTGCGCGAAATGGTGACGCGCCTCGACGTCGCAAACGGCGTGCGGCTGCGCGGGTGGATCCAGCACGAGGAACTGCAGACGCATCTTGTGCAGTGCCACGTCTTCGGTTTTCCAAGCGTACGCGAATTTGGCGGAGGCGTCGTGCTTGAGGCCATGGCGCTCGGCTTGGTGCCAATTGTCGTTGACTATGCGGGCCCACGAGAACTGGTGACCTCAGACGTGGGTTACAAAGTTCCCATGGGCAAACGTGAAGAGATCATTAAGGGCTTTCGTGAAGTGCTGCAAACAGTCTGCCGACGATCCGCGCAAATTGGCGAGATGGGACAACGCGCAAGGAATAGGGTGATGGCCCTCTTCACCTGGGAGCGAAAGGCGGCTCAGGTCGGGCATGTGTATGAATGGGTACTCCGCATTCGAGCGGACAAACCCAATTTCGCCTTTGACCAGGTTCCCCAGGGACCGCGCTAGCTACTCAGACTGCGGGTATACGGCCTTTGGGGGAAGGCAATACAGACAGCTTACAATGCGTGTCATGGCGGAGAGAGTCAAGATTGTGGGGTCACGAAAATGAAGCGTTTCATGGTGCGTGCCATCTCTGCGGGAATGTCTCTATATCCTTTTCTTACCGGCCGAGGATACGTGTCGAGAACACGTTTCTGCGTGTGGTTGACGAAAGACATGTCCGCTCCGACATGGGTCCGGCTTAGCAATGGCATGGCCATTTTGGTGGACCCCGCAGAAGATTTGGGACGCTGCGTTCTCCTAACGAGGGACTGGGATGCGAAAATTACGAGAGTCTGCCGGAGTTTATTGAGGTCGGGAGATGTCTTTCTAGACATTGGGGCACACTGCGGGCTGGTTTCCCTCAGTGTCTGCGACCTCCTGAACACTGATGGCCGAATACATGCCTTCGAACCCCAGCCCGAACTCATCGCGAGGTTCAAGCAATCGGTGGTACGAAACAATTTGGAGAATGTTTACTTGCACAACGTGGCACTCTCTAACACGACGGAACAAGGTGAGCTAGCCGTGCCGTACGGAAAGACAACATTGGGTTCTCTATCTCGCCGCCTGGATAAGTCGCAATTCACGGTCACAATCAGCCTGAAACAAGCATCCCAGTATCTCCAACAACTTGGCATCGACAAGGTCCGCCTCATGAAGGTGGATGTGGAAGGACACGAATCCGTGTTGTTGGAGGGCATGACCTCTTTCCTGGAAACTTCGTCGGTAGACGCGATCCTTTTTGAATCGGAGCCTCACGAAGGGCCTTTCAGGGAACGGTCCGCGGTCAAGAAACTCGCGGTTCTCGGTTACCGCTTCTTCGCGATCCCGATGACAATGCTCCGTTTGCGGTACATCGAAGTCGATGAGTCGAACGACGGTACGGTTTTCCCCAAAGCGCACGATTTCCTCGCCATCTCCAGAGGATCATCGCTTGCTTCCCTGGGCGTGCGAGGGTAGCAGGACTAATGCAGTGATCCCCGGTCTTCTTACCCGAGTGTGGGAAGTTCTCCGCTCACTGCTCAGATGTTCGCAGAGTTGGCACTGGCCTCGTAAGGCGGTCAAAATACTGGGATCGAAAGAAAGGGAAACAATCGAACTCAGGAAGCTTGAAGGATGCTGATAATTGGCGACGGTATGTCAGGTTGACGAATAACTGGCAGTCAAGCTCGAGATACTGGCCGGAATCCCCAAATGAGCCGTGGACCCATGGGGTCTTTCTGCCGCTGTCAGGATGGGATTTACTGGGGTTGTTTCATGTATGCCCAGTTTGGTATGCAGCTTGCTATACCTTACGGGGCGTGTTCTACTGAGTGCCCAAGACAGATGGTCTGCTCCGCATCAGTCTGCGAAACAGGTTAGATTTAGTAGAGGATGAAAACCATGCCAAAGTCGCTATTCACTGCTGTCAGTGCGTTTGCATGTGTATTGGCCCTTTCTACTGACGCAAGTGCCCTTTCAGCCGTCATTGAGGTCAATGCGCCAAGTTGGTTAGAAACAAGAGCCCCATATCCTGCCGCACTGACACGCTACTATGCGCCTCATCCCGTCTTCTTCGAGGGATGGAAGTCCGAGCCACGAGAAGAGATCGCATCTTACGACTGGGACTTTGGTGATGGAAGTGCTCATTTTTCCGGATTCAACGCAGCTCATGTGTACGAAACGCCAGGCACCTACACCGTGACGCTGAAGGTCACGCGCAAGGCGGCTGTCGGCGAGACGCCGGATACCGATACGGATACGATTGAGATCACGGTACTCGAACGAGATGGCAAGACCTACTATGTGGATTCCGCCATCGGCAATGACACCTATGACGGCAAGTCGCAAACGGTGGCCGGCGGCGGCGCGGGGCCTTGGAAGACCGCGACACATGCGTTTAGACAGATGTGCAGTGGGTTCTATGGCCAGGGAGATCGGATTTTGTTCAAGCGGGGGCAGACCTTCGATTTGGAGGCGAATGTTGTCACTTGGAGCCATTGGGCGACCGGAGACGGCGGCTTTATGTTCGGCGCCTATGGCACGGGGCACAAACCAATAATACAAACAGTTGGTGCTGGAGGCGGCTCGCTGTTCACGTCTGCCGGTGTTGGCGCGCGGTTCATCTCGTTCGTTGACTTGGAGTTCAACTGCACAGCGGAGGGGCAAGAGAGGTCAATCTTCTGGAACAAGGGCTCCGGCGTTGCGACCTTGCTCTGGCTGCGCGTTGATCTGAAGAACTTCTACCAAGGCTGGATATTGACAGCTGGCTATGAGGGCACTGGCGAAGGGTCCGGCATCTTCGTCGTCGATTGTACGACCTATGACTCCCGAATCGTGCATTTCTATTGCATCTCTTCGCGCGTAGCCCTTCTGAACAATCATTTTGACTACTCGCAGAACCACTTGGCTTACGCGGAAAACGTTCGGGTGGGCGTGATTGATGGCAACACTTTTGAGCGTGCCGCGTTTGGCCGCTGTGCGCTCCGCATTAGTGGTGCCGGTCTGAATTACATGGCATCAAATGTATGGGTTTCCAATAATGACTTCCTCGGGTGGATGGATCCAAGGAAACGTGCGGACTATGACGGAAATGTCGCACTTTCGATTAATGGAGACAGATATAACTACACTCTTGTCGGTTTCACGCCGAATGTCCCCACCGAAGACAGATTCGGCGAATGGCTCGTGTTTGAGAACAACGTGGTTACAGACTCGGAGGTTTTTATGCGGCTTGCCGCGTGGGAACACGTCCTGATTCGTAAGAATGTTTTCACGACCCCAGACCCGACGCAGGAAAAGAAGTTCTATATCGGGGAAATGCAAGAACGGCGTCCCCTCTATGATGTCCAGATCGTCGACAACACATTCGAGTATAGGGGTACACTCTCGCCTGGGTTAAGAGCGCCTATGCTATACCTCCGGGCTTACAGTGGGCCTGCGTACCCGTATCGAAACGCTCATGAGGACATTGCAATATCCAGAAACCTCTTCAAAACGAGCGACACAGACCTTTGTTTCCTGATGGTGCCTGATGCTGCTGAGAACTATGCTTGCCTTACCTCTTGTGATAATCTTCTCTATTTTGCGGATGCAAGTCTTGCCGCTTTTGCCCGCGAGACAAGTCCGGTCACGTACTACACCCTTTCCCAGTGGCGCTCCCTGACCGGCAACGACCAGGCGACGCAGATATACACCAACACCAACTGGCCGGTGCCGGGGTGGGCGAAGTCGCCGGAGACCGATGTGGACAGTCCGATTCCGGTTATCTACGAGCGTGCCCAGGCGACCAGCGGCGGCGCGTTGAGCGAAGTGCGCCTGTGGGCGCGGCTGAACGATGGTCCGTGGGCTGATACGGGACTGCGCACTTCTGGCGCTTCGGGGTCGTTCTCGTTCCCGGCGACTCAAGGCGTTGGCACGTACTATTTCGCGACCCAGGCGGTTGACACGCAGGGCAACGCATCGTTGGCGCCGGTGGGGCCCGGTTCGACAAAGACCTACTACACGGGCGGGGCGCCTGCAGACACTACGGCCCCCGATCCGGGTGTTGTGAGCGCGCCTGCATCCGCAACAGCCAGCCCTATCCCAGTCACGTATACGGGCGCTGCCGATGAATCGGGCGGCAGCGGCTTAAAGGAAGTCGAGTTGTGGGTCAAGAAGGCTTCGGTAGGCACGTGGGGCGCCACCGGGCTCAAGGGGAGCGGCGCTTCAGGCTCTTTCAGCTACCCTGTGACGGTATCGGGCGCCGAAACGTTCTATTTCAGCACGCGCGCCAAGGACAATGTGGGCAACATTTCTGCGCTTCCCTCCGACAACGGACAGGCAAGCACTGTCTTTGACAATACCACCCCTCCCGAGCCGGAGACGGACACTGTTGCTCCTACGACCGGCTCATTGAGCGTTCCCAGCGTGACTGCAGCCTCTCCTATCACCATCAGCTACCTTGGCGTTGCGGATGAAGGCGGGAGCGGTCTCAAACAAGTCGTTCTTTGGACCAAGATTAACGGCGGCTCGTGGCTCAGCACCGGCATGACCAACGCCCAGTCAGCGGGGAGCTTCGCCTACACCCCCGCCGCTGGGGACGGTTCGTATGCGTTCGCCCTGCGCGCCGAGGACAATGCCGGGAACTTCTCCGCCGTTCCTTCCGGCGCCGGGACGCCGTGCCTTTTCGACAAGACCCCGCCGGTTGTCGGGTCAATGAATTCCCCGCAATATACAAAGACAACGCCGATTCCGGTCGAGTTTGGCGGTATTTCAGACGGCGCCGGAAGCGGTCTCAAGAAAGTCTATCTCTGGTTCCGTAAGGATGGTGGGAGCTGGACGGACTCGGGTCTCAGCCTGGTCGCGGCATCGGGTGCGTTCAGCCCCGGCGCCAGCCAGAATGGGACCTACGAATACGCGCTGCGGGTGGAAGACACCGCAGGGAACATTTCGCCCGTGCCGGGTGGCGCCGGGCAGACAGCAACCGTCTTCGATACGGTTGCGCCGGCTCTGGGAACGGTGAGCGCCCCGGGCACTGAGAACGCCCCTCCGATCTCCGTGGTGTACAGCGGCGTCCAGGATGCCGGAAGCGGACTGAAGGCGGTGTATCTGTGGTTCCGGAAGGGCGCTGGCACATGGCAGAACTCCGGCTTGTCCTCGGCCGGAGAGTCGGGTTCGTTCTCTTTCAACGGCATGACCGGCAACGATACCTATTACTTTGCGGTGCAGGCCGATGACAATGCGGGCAACCTGACGCCTGTTCCTTCCGGCGACGGGGGCGCCAATACGGTTTACAGCGCGCAATTCAGTCCCGGAACAGCTGCTTCGCCTCAGTATGCAACGTCGGCGCCGATCATCGTTACGTATTCCGGGGCTGTGGCTGCCGAGATTGGCATTAAGTCCGTGCGGCTGTGGTGCAAGTACGGTTCTGACGGCGAGTGGGTCAACACGGGTCTGACGTCTCCCGGTGAATCGGGGCAGTTCGAGTTCTCTCCGGTTTCGGGTGACGGAACCTACCACTTTGCCACCACGGCGGAGAACAATGATGGCGGCCTTACCCCTGAGCCGCCCTATGGCGATGGGGACACGCAGACGATTTACGACACCACGCCGCCTTATCCCGGCAATATGACCTCGCCGCAGTACACGACCCAGACGCCGGTCGTAGTGAATTACAGCGGCGCCAACGATGCCTCCAGCGGCCTGAAAGAAGTGCGTCTGTGGTTCAAGAAGGGTTACGCCGGCGCGTGGCAGGATACAGGCCAGACGAGCACGACTCCGGATGGTTCGTTCACGTTTGAGATAACGGGTGAAGATGCCTACTTCTTCTTCTTGCAGGCTGAGGACAACGCGGGCCTTGTATCCGCGGAGCCCAGCGATGCATTGGTGTTCGGGGGAGGGTGATTCCCTTTCACTAAGTGTGTGTAGGGGATGCGATAACCCCGCTGCTTCGCGCAGCGGGGTTATTCGATCATATGGGTAACACGGGGCTCAGCCTATCTAGCTCCTGACTCTGCACGAGGTGTTTTGCGTACGCCCTCGAATACCTATAGTATGAGCCACACAGTTGTTTGAAGGGCGTGCGGCTTTCCATCCTCCTAAGGCCAGCGACACAAGGAGTGATCGACACGATGCATCCCATGCGCACCGTCTTCCTCTTCGTGACGCTCGGTGCGGCAATTGCCGTTGCGGCCCAGGGCCAATTTCCCCCGTTGCCTGACAAAGCTCCGGGACCGCATGTTGGCCTCGATGCGCCGGTTCACGCCGGCTCGGCTTCGTTTACATTCGGAGCGCCCGTTGTCGGGACCTCGTATTTTTACTGGTACGACATCGAATCGGGCGCGCACATCATCGATGGCGATGGTTCGGACGCGTTGACCACTCACCCGTCGGACATGACGGACCTGAGCTACCGGCACGCATCCTGGCACCGCACCCAGATGGAAGACATGATCGATGCCGGCATCGATTTTCTGATGCCGGTCTTCTGGGGCGTTCCGGGCCAGTATGAAGGGTGGAGTTTCGCGGGGCTCGGCCCGCTGGTCGAGGCTCATCGCGCGTTGGAGACCGAAGGTAAGAGGCCGCCCTTCATCGGGATGTTTTTTGACACCAGTATTCTGAGCCACAACGCCTACGGCAGTTCGGGCGAGCCGTACCATGCCGATCTCGCCACCGATTTCGGCAGGCGGTGGTTTTACACCGCCATTCGCGACTTTTTCAGCTTGATACCTCCCGAAATGTGGGCGCGGGTGGACGGGAAGCCGATTATCTTTCTCTACGCGGGCTCCTTCGCCAAGGCTCAGACACCCGAGGAGTTTCAGGACGTGCGCGCCTGGTTCCGGCAGGATTTCGGCTGTAACCCTTTTATTGTCAAGATGCGCGACTGGCAAGGCGAGGCGGATGCCCAGTATCAATGGGGCGGGGCCATTGAACTCATGCTCGATGAGCACGTGGCGGGATTGGGGCCGGGCTACGATCACAGCGCCGTTGCGGGTCGAGACCCCCGGGTCGTGGACCGCGAATTCGGCTGGCGGTACGCCAATCACTGGCTGCGTCTGCTTCGGATGTCGGTCGAATCGCGGCCTTGGATGGTTCACGTGGAGACCTGGAACGAATGGCACGAAGGCACCGATGTCGCCGCATCGCGGGAGTACGGACGGCTGTACATCATGCTCACCAAGGTCTTTTCGGACATGTGGCGCGCAAAGCAGCTTCTGAAGCCCGTGGGCCCGTTCGTCGAGGCCGGATCGGTGGCTTGGGAGCAGGGCGTCGCCAATGGCATATCTATTCGGCTCAGCGACGGGGACGGGGTATGGCGCGAGAATGAGGCCGGCGGGCGGAAAGCAGTTGTTTCACAGGAGAACCCGGAGACGCCCAACTCCCGCTACCTTTACTTTGACGTCGATGACGGTTTTTCCCTAACCCTGAACGGCGGAGCGGCTCTCGTCGAGGTCACGTATTGGGACACGGGGTGCGAAGCCTTTGCCCTCGAGTACGACAGTACCGACCCCGAGAGCGGGCCTGTGAGCGGGTCGTTCAGGGACGGCGGCTCGAAGACACTCGGGCAAACAGGCGTGTGGCAGACGGCAGTGTTCGAGATCGACAAGTGCCGGTTCGGCAACCGCAGCAATGGCGGCGATTTTCGTCTCGCCGTTCGGGGCGGAGCGCAGGAACTGGCCGTGTGCAAGGTGACCGTGCTTCGGAAATGACCGCGTAACCGGCGCGGCCGAATCCTGAATGTCGGGAAGAGTGGATTCACCGCGCGAAGCGATGCAAGCCGGCTTTCCTCGCTATTTCGACCGCATTTTCATATTCCACGCTTGTGATGCGGCGCGTCAGGGGGGGCATATCGTTCGCATGGTGGCAGGGATGATACTGGGCCATCACATTGACGTAGGTGTTGGGAGAGAGGTCTCTTGCAAGAAACTCCATTATGGCCTGTGTTCCTGCCAGGTTTTCCGGGAGCACGAGATGCCTGACAAGCAAGCCCCGGTACGCGACGCCGCGGGAATCCATCGTCAAATCGCCCACCTGTCGGTGCATCTCGCGCACGGCCGCCCGATTGATGCTCGGATATTCGCTGATTCCTGACAGGCGCTCCGCCGTGGCTGCGTCCGCGTATTTCATATCGGGCATGTAGATGTCGAAAACGCCGTCAAGCAGTTTCAGGGTCGGGACGCTGTCGTAGCCGCCCGAGTTGTACACGAGCGGCAATCGGAGGCCTTGTTCTGCCGCGATAGGAAGCGCTTCGAGGATCTGCGGTACGACATGCGACGGCGAAACCAAATTGATGTTGTGGCATCGCAGAGCCTGAAGGTCGAGCATGAGCCGTGCGAGGTCATTCGCCCCGAGATCGCGGCCCATCCCGTAGGCGCTGAGTTCGGCGTTCTGGCAGAAAAGACACTTCAGATTGCACCACGAGAAGAAAATCGTGCCCGAACCATATGTCCCCACAAGGGGGGATTCTTCCCCGAAATGCGCGTTTGCGCTGCACACACGGGCCTTTGCGCCGGTATTGCACCGGCCGGTCTCTCCGGCAGTCCGGTTGACATGGCACGCATGCGGGCAAACGGCGCAATTCCTCAACAGCGCGCGGGCGGCCTTGACGCGTCTCGCGAGCTCGCCCTTCTCGTGCAAGGCCATGTAGCCGGGCCTATATGGTTCCATGCATGATGCTCTCCGTCTATCCGCTTGTCCGCCTCTTGCCCAGGAAGGCAACCACGCGCCTCACCGACTGTTGGACGGGGTCATCGCCCTGCACGACCAAGTCAGCAAAGGCTTTTGTTGGAAAGACGTACCGTTCGGCCATCGGTTGGACAAAACGTTCGAACTGCTCGCGAATCTGCGGCTCGCTGCGGCCACGTTCCACCCGGTCCCGAACGATGCGCCGGCGCAAGCAGTCCTCGGAAGATAGATCAACGTAGACGCCCACAGTGGCAAGGCTGCGGATACCCTCGAACCACAACGCGAAGATCCCTTCAACAATCAGGATAGGCCGGGATTCGAGCGAAACGACCTCTCGCGTCCGGGCGTGGGTGGCAAAGTCGTAGCTAGGCCGTTTGATAGCCGTTCCCGCAACTATGCGGGCAAGATGGGCCGCCAGCAGGGACCAGTCGATCGCGTCGGGCGCGTCGAAGTTGCATTTCACGCGCTCTTCCATAGGCAAATGCGAATGATCCCGGTAATATGTGTCGATGGGAAGCATCGATACCCTGTCCGGGCCCCAATGAGCCTCCAGGGCACGCACCAGGGTGGACTTCCCAGAACAGGAAGGTCCCCCGAGGGCTATGATCATGGCGGGGCCGCGCATTGATCGGATCCGGGGGTTGGCGTCATGTTCATCCATACCGCAGGACAGTATATACCGGCGCTCATCCCATTGTTCCATCGATAAAGAAGTTCTGCGGAAAATCATAACGGGATTGCGTTAGACTGTAGCTGGTGGTAGAAGAATCACGTGGGGGGCGGCTGGCATGAAAGCCAAACGGATTGTACCGCGACCGTGGATGGCGGGTTGCATTCTTGGCGTGGCGGTCATCTGCGCCGCGGCCGCAAGCGTTGCGGAATCTCTGGCGCTCACGTGTCTCGACCAGACCACGCGAGCGCCTGTGGCGGGCGCGAAGGTGGCGGCTACCGTCGACACCACGCTGACGTATTATGTGACCGATGAGCGGGGCATGTGCGAGATCCCTCTGCCTGAAGGCGGGCCCCGCTCGCTGGTGGCGTTGACGTTGAACGCGGATGCCCATGTGCCCGTTGTTGTGGAATGGCGGGTGGGGTCGCGGCCCATTCCTGACAAGCACACCGTCTTACTCGAACCCGGCGCCGTGATTGGGGGCACCATCCTCAATGCCCGGGAAGAGCCCATCCCCAACGCGCTCGTGCACATTACCGTGCCCATGGCCGAAAGTGCCGGCAATCAGGTGCTCATACGCGACCACACCGAGCGCGCCGGCCCCGACGGCAAATGGACGTGCGGGATCGTGCCTTCCGAGTTGACTGCGGTCCAACTGCAGGTCGAAGTTCTAGAGCTGTCTTTGCAGCAGGTCTTCCGGTACGGCCAGGGGGGACGCGCGCTCGAACCTTTGCGGGACCTCAGCGACCGCCTGGTGCTCGAAGAGCGCGGTATCGTTTACGGCGGCGTGGTAGACCCCGACGGCAAACCGGTTGGCGGCGCCACTGTTGCGGTCTGGCTGACCGACGCGTTGTGGCGCTCCGCGCGCCTGGCCACTACCGACGCGTGGGGGCGCTTCCGAGTAACCGGATGCCCGCCCGGAAACAGCACGATTCTCGTGCGCGCGCCGGGGTGGGCGCCGCTCCTGGAACATGCCGCAGTGGCCATGCAACAACCGTCGCGGACGTTCGTCACCCAGCCTGGAACGCCGTTACGAATCCGGGTGGTAGACGCGGCAGGCGAGCCGTTGCCGGGGGCGTGGGTCACCGTCGATTCGTGGCGCGGTCTCGAAGGACTCCTGGACTGGCAGGCCTTTGCCAACGGGTCCGGCGAAGTCCTCTGGGAAGACGCGCCGAACGAGGGAATCAGCCTTGTGGTGGAAGCGGCGGGCGCCCAACCCAGCACCCTCACGATCCCTCATGTGAAGGATGAAACCTATACGATCCGAATCGGCTCCGCCGTCCGGGTTCGCGGTCAGGTACTCGAGGAAGGCAGTGGCGCGCCCATCGCGGCATTCGAGGCCACCCCCGGAATCCGATATCCGAAGGCGGAGACGGTTCTGTGGTTATCTTCGCGGCGCATCCAATGCGTCGGCGGCGCGTTCAGCTTTACGTTGCCACGGGACGACACGAACGCCAACTTCGTGAAGATCACGGCGCCCGGGCATGCTCCGTGGATATCGGCGGAGATTCCCTCCGAGCGCGACGAATTCGAACTCACGGCCGAGCTTGAGCCGGCCGCGCCCTTGAATGGGCGCGTTGTTGACGCAGGGGGCAAGCCCGTTCAGGGCGCTTTCGTGCACCTCTGCACTCCTTCCGACGGGCTCTACCTGCGTAACGGGCGTGTGGCAAGCGAATTCCTCGGCTTCTACGCGGAAACGGGCGCGGACGGCGAATTCGAGCTTTCCCCTGAACTTCCGCCTTTCTGTATCGCCGCAGTCTGCGGCAATGGCGCCGCCCTTCTTTCCAATGAGGACTGGGCAGCCGGTAGAGATGTCACGATAATGCCCTGGTCTTCCCTTCGCGGCCAAGTTCAGTACGGGGAGGAGGTCCTGCATAATCGCGCATTCAGAATGGCGCTCTGCTTCAAAAAAACGGGCGTTCCAATGCCATTCTTCGAATATCAGGGCAAGACCGATGACCACGGCAACTTCGAACTTGACGGTGTTCCGTGCGTGGAATGCCAGGCGGTATTCGAGGTTGCCATGCCCGACGGTTCAGCGTTTCAATGGCCTACCGAGACGCTTATCCTGCAGGCGGAAACGCCCGCTGACGTGAGTATAGGCGGTACCGGCCAGGCCGTCAGGGGGACCGTGCCACTACCCGAAGAGACCATCGCTACACCGCCCCAGATCATTATGTGCACCATTCAACAACGCACGTCGTGTGCGGGGCAGGAAGGGCCGGTATTCCAGGCGCGCACGCCCGTATCGGCAGATGGCACGTTCTGTTTTCCCGATGTTCCGCCCGGCAGCTACGTGGCCTCCGTAGCCATGCCAAAGGCCTCTTCCGAGGAGGAGGGAGAGACTGCCTTCGACCAGCTGAGGCTTGCTTTCGAGGTCCCTGTACGACAAGAAGGGGGCGCTGCCGAGCCGGTGGATCTAGGCGAAATGGTCCCGCCGGCGAAAGCCGCTCTCACTATCGGAGAGCCGGTGCCCGATATCGATGCCCATCTGCTCGATGGCGCCCCCGTATCTCTGAAGCAGTACGAAGGGAGGTTCCTGCTCGTCGATGTGTGGGCGACGTGGTGCGGCCCTTGCCAGGGCGAGACTCCGTATCTCAAGAAGGTCTTCGAGGAATTCGGGGGAGACCCGCGCTTCGCCATGCTGGGCATCAGCCTCGATGCGGAGAAGGAGCGGCTCACGGACTATCTGGAGCGCGAAAATATCCGCTGGCCGCAGGTTTTCGCCAGTGAAGCGCCCGGGTTGGACCTCTCGCTGACGTGGGGAATCGATGCAATTCCTGCTATCTTGTTGATTGGACCCGACGGGACGTTGGTGGCCCAACATCTTCGCGGCGATGCTATCGGGATCGCTGTGCGCCAGGTGTTGAGTTCTTCCGAAGACACAGAGGAACGAAGCGATGAATAAGCGAAACATCGGAATTACAATCCTCATGATGACCATGGCGTTTGGCACAGGGGCCGAGATTCTCAGTCTGAACGGCAACTGGCGGATTCAATCCTCAGTCAAGGCCGGCCAGGATGCCGCCACGATAGCTTCCCCGGGGCTCGATGTAGGAAATTGGTATCCCGCCAATGTTCCCACGACGGTCCTTGCGGCTCTCGTAGCTGATGGCGTCTACCCGGACCCCTACTACGGTCTGAACCTGAAGTCGATACCGGGATACCAGGAGGGACGCTGGCTCCGCATGCCCGACGACAGTCCTTTCAGGCCCCATTGGTGGTACCGTACCGAGTTTGACGTGCCCGAGGCCGAAGCCAGCCGGCATTATACCCTTCACTTCGACGGCATTAATTACCAGGCCAATGTGTGGTTGAACGGAACCCAGATCGCCGGCCAGGACGCGGTCAAAGGCATGTTTCGCCGGTTCGAGTTCAATGTCGACGGCGTTATCAAACGCGGCGGCGTGAACTGCCTGGCCGTCGAGATCATCCCCCCGGGACTTCTGCCGGACCAGCAATACCGCACGAAGCAGGTTCAGGCCACCACGGGATGGGACGACCACAATCCCCAGCCACCGGACCTGAATATGGGCATCTGGGAGGACGTCTATCTCACCGTGAGCGGCCCCGCCCGCATCAAACATCCTTACGTGGACACCGATCTTGACGTGCCCGCACTCGACCGTGCGCGATTGTCTGTTTCCGCCCAAGTCGTGAACACGTGCGGCGCACCGGTTTCGGCGACAATCCGCGGCGCCATCGAGTCCCGGACCTTCTCACGCACGATTCGGCTTGAAAAAGAGGAAACTGCGGACGTGTTGTTCTCGCCCGTCGAATTCCAGGAACTCGTCGTCGAGAATCCCCGCGTGTGGTGGCCGAATCCGCTTGGCCCCCAAGAGATGTATCAACTGACGCTCACCCTTGAGGTCGACGGCCAGATCTCCGACGAAACCGCAGTGTCGTTCGGCATACGCGAAGCCACGACCTATATCGATGAAGAGGGGTGGCGCGGATACATGATCAATGGACGGCGCGTACTGATTCGCGGCGGCGCCTGGATGACCTGCGACATGCTCCTGCGCTTCGACAACCGCCGTTACGAGGCCCTGGTCAGGTACGCCAAAGAAGCCAACCTCAATATGCTGCGTTCTGAAGGCTTCTCGATTCGCGAAACGGACGAGTTCTACACCATGTGCGACCGGTACGGCGTCATGGTCACCCAACAGCTCTTCGGCAGAAGCATCCCCGATGAACAACTCGCCGTCGATTGCGTCCGCGACACCATCCTCCGCATTCGCAATCACCCGAGCCTGGTGCACTTTCTGGGCCACGATGAGACGTTCCCGACGCGCAACCTCGACGAAGCGTACCGCGGCATCATCGACAGGTATACTCCCGGCCGAACGTACCAGCCGCACTCCGGCGCATTCGACATCGAGGACCGGTTCCAGACCGGCGGCACACGGACCGGCACCCGCGAGCTGTGGACCTACGCCGGGCCCGAGCACTATTACCGCGGCAAAGAAGACGGTGCGTGGGGGTTTGCGCAGTCCGGAGGCATCGGCGGCGTCATCGCCCCCTACGAGAGCGTCAACCGCATGATTCCCGCCGATCAGCAATGGCCCTTGTGGACCGAGGCACTCTCGTTTCACACCGTTATTCAGAGCGGCGAATACTTTGACGCAGCCGTCACGGCCATGGAAAAACGTTATGGTAAACCCGGCGGCATTCAGGAATTCTGCCGCATCGGGCAGGTCATGAACTACGAGAGCGCCCGCGGCATGTATGAAGCCTATGCGCGCAACAAGTACAGCGCGAAGGGCATCACCACCTGGAAATACGACGCCGCATGGCCAGCCGTGATGACGTGGCAGTACGTGGACTGGTACCTCATCCCCTCCGGCGCCTACTACGGCGCCAAGAAGGCCTGCGAGGAGCTGCACGTCCAGTATTCCTATGATGACGATTCGGTGTGCGTCGTAAACAGCCTGTACAAGGATTTCCGGGGCCTGAAGGTGACGGCGCGCGTGCTCAATCTCGACATGACCGTCAAATTGGAGCGCGAAGCGGTCGTTGATGTGATAACCGACGGCAAAACAGAGGCGTTCACCATCGCGTGGCCGGAAGGTCTGAGCAAAACCCATTTCGTGTATCTGGAACTGCGGGATGATTCGGGCCGGATGGTCACCGACAACCTGTATTGGCTGTCGACCGTGCCCGAAACCCCCAGCAAACTCAGTCACGGCGAACATGAACGTTTCTCCATGAGCCGGGATTCGTGGGCCGATATGACCGGACTGCGCAAACTTCCGCGCGTGGCGCTGGAAACCAAGGCAAGCAGCAGCACGAAAGACGGGGAGCGAGTCATCGATGTAGCTCTGCGCAATCCCTCGAAAGCGCTCGCGTTCGCAATCCGGCTCTCCGTGCACAAGGGCCCCGGCGGCGAGGAAGCGGCGCCGTGCTACTGGGACGAGAACCTCGTCAGCATGCTTCCGGGCACGGAGCGCACCGTGAAGGCGGTGCTCAACGAGAGTGAACTCGGAGGCAGCGCGCCAATCGTCAGGCTCGAAGGCTGGAACGTCCCTGTTCAGGAACTCGACGCCGGATGAGGAATCAGCACCGAGGCTGGCGCGCATTCCGCCATCTCGAAATACACCGGCCGCGACATCTGCGGCGCGTACAGGCCCACGGCCTCGCGGTGCCACCACCTGCCTTCCCGGAAGGCTGTCTCGGCGTTGTTGAACGTGTAGACGTAGCGGACGGCGCGAATGTGCCGCGGCGGCGCCAGCGGGAACGGGTTATCGCCCAGCAGGGTGAGGACTTCCGGAGACCCCTCGAGCAGCCGCGACATGAGCGCCACAATCCAGGGATTCGCCGACACCTCTGTCATGGCGGCGAGACGCATGCGCGTATCCAGCCGCGAAAGCCCCGGCTGTAACCACAGAGGCGCTTTCTGCAGGTCGCCGGTCTTGGCGCGGAACTCGTACGGTTTCCATGTCTGCCCGTCCATGCTGCCCTCGATAATGATCTCGGGCCGCTGCTCGGGCGCCAGGGCGAAGGTCTCGTAGGTGTTGATAATATGGAACGGCTCAAAGAGCGCCACAACCGTATCCGCGCGTTCGGGCCAGCCGTCCGGTGAGACCAGCGGGGTTACCAGCTGAATCGCCGACAGAATCAGGATGGGTACCGCCGCCATGCCCACGGCGAAACTGCGCAGAGGCGAGGTTCTCGAAGCGGGCACGTCGCCTTTCCGGCGGATCCACTGGGCCGCCCCCCGCACAAGCCCCCTCCAGAACGCGTCGTCGAGGAGGGTGATGCAAACCGCTATCGTGAGAAGTCCCGTCATCAGGTATAAGCCAATCGCCATAAGCGCTACCTGCTGGAGTATCAGCGCGGCGCACGCCCCTACACGGATCCGCCGGGGCATGAACAGCAGAAACGGCGCCAGAAGCTGGCTTGCGAGCAGCACCGCACCCAGGCCGATGCGAAACGCCGCTGGCGTACCGTTGGCGTACCAGCCCAGCAGCGTCGGCACGGGCTGGCTCACGAAAGGCACCTCGAACGCTGTCACGCCCTCGAGGAGCACGTAATGCAGCCGCACCATTCCCGCTATGAAGACCAGCCGGAACAACAGCAGCCGGTAGAGCCATAGCACCGGTCTTGAGGGCGGGTCGTTCCGGGCGAACCCGGGATACAGCCCCCGCGGCGCCAAGAAGAGCGCCAGGAATCCGACTTCGAGAAGCAACGCGTCCCACTGGAACTCCAACAACTCCTCGCCCACGGTGAAAAGGGACAGGTGCACAATCCAAAGGAAGGGAACCAGCACGATGGGTGAAACGCCCAGAAACAGCAGGCACGAACCTGCCACCCCGGCGCCGCACAGCACGTACAGGAACGCGTCGCTGCTGTTCAGCCAGAAGAGAGTCGGAAACGCCAGATACCGTTCCGCGCCCAACGATAAGCGCGCCAGTTCCAGATTCTCTTGAGCCGGCGAGATCCCGTTTTCACCAAGCAACCCCGGAATCTGCCACAACAGCGACAGAAAAGTCACAAGATACAGCGCAGCGATACAACGCAGAAACACCCAGCGCGTCACCAGAAAACTCTGTGTGGAACGCCGGGGAATCTCTGTCTTCTTCACTTCGGAATGGTCAGTATTTGGCAAATGTGTCAGCATCGTCTTTCACATCTCGGAGTACAGGACGCTGTTCCGGCTCTTTTGTTCATGCGGAAACGGGTGTGTTTTCCGGGGCGCGCTCGTACTCATGCGCTTAAGGATAAGAAAAAGAAAACGCGCCCTGGATGCCTATGACGGCCCCAAGCCGTGGTTGCAGGAATAGCCTCTCGTTGTGCGCGGAAATCAATTATACGATTCGGATGACTCGACTCTGTGAGCACCCGGGATAAATCACCTTCTCTCCTTTAGATAATACACATTACGCTGGAATAGTTCCAGGAGACCGCAAGCGCCTGACGCGGGCATCTCGCCGGCGCTTCTGGAATGAGACCTCTTCGGCCTCAGGAAAGGCTCTGTCAACAGCACGCCAGAGCAGGAGATGGTATCAAGCTCTGTTCCGGGTCCTCAGCCCTCTTTGCGTTTCCCCATTCTGTTCGCGGATGCAGTCGGGCATTCGCGCCGGGCTCAGTCGCTCTTCTGGATACGGCGAATGATTTGCATCACTTGGCGCTTATAGTCCATTGCCCCATACGCATCGTGGCTGCGCCCATGGCGAATGACGATGTATTTCTGCATTTCGTAAAGCAGATAGAAGAAATTACGCACGCGCGCCTCGGCGGAATCGTCCCGCGGGCTGCCGTAACCCTCCCAGAAGGCCGGTTTCGAAATTCCACAGTAATCGAGCACCGCGAACTCGATTTCGGGGTCGCCCCAGAGCGCGCGGTCCCAATCGAGCACGCCGGTGAGCCGGTTCCCGCCTTCCACGAGGATGTTTTGCGCCCACACGTCCATATGAAGCAGAGAGGGCCCGACGGGACGGTCGAACAGCTTCACATACTTGTCCAACGTCCGGAGCATTAACGCGCGCTCTTCGTCGTCGTAATACCCCACCGACACCACGTCGTCCACCAGCTTGCGCCACATGATCAAGAAGGCATCCACCCACGAGGACTGAGGTTCCATCGGATGATGTTCGCCCACATAGCCGTAGGCCTCGCGCTTCTGAGCATGGGTCTCCGCCAAGGCCTCGCCGACCTGGCGCAACACGGCATCTTCGTCCACATGCACCAGTTCGGTCATCGCGATCCCGGGCAGACGCTGCATGATAAGGAAGTCGCGCGGGATGATGTCGTGACTGTCATCAAAAGCGTAGATACGCGCCACTGGCACCGTCGTGTTCTCCAGAAGCAGCCGGTGAATGTAGGGCTCCTGGCGCATCATCTCTCTCTCATAGAAACAGAAAACGGCATTGCGCGGCGGGGCGACACGAAGCACGTATTCCTGGCCATTCGCCAGAATGTAGTAGGAATCGTTGAATATACCCGTCGGGATAGGAGCCAGCGAGATAGCGTCGGCCTCCACATCCAAGTGGGTGGCGACGCAGTTCATGAGCTCCCTCGTCTTAGGGCGGTTTGGTGTCAAGAACGATTCCTTCTCATACCTTTACGGGGTTGCCTACGTGCCGTCCACGCTGCGCTGCCTATTCCTTCTCCGCGAGACCCATCCCGATAATATTACACCCTCCGTCCACGTGCAGCACTTCTCCCGTGATTGCCGACGACCAATCGGACACGAGATACAGGGCTGCATGGCCCACCTCCGCTACATCCACGTTGCGGCGGAGCGGCGACACCTTTTCCACATATCTGCCGATCGCGCGCGCTCCAGCGATGGCCGATGCCGAAAGGGTGCGGACGGGACCCGCGCTGACACAATTCACCCGGATGCCCTGGGGACCCAAATCGCTCGCCAGATACCGCGCCGATGCCTCGAGCGCGGCTTTTGCAACGCCCATCACATTATAGTTCGGGACGACCTTCTCCGACCCAAAATAGGTCATGGTCACGATGCTTCCGCCGGCTGTCATCAGGGGGGCGGCCTCGCGCGCTACGGCAACCAGCGAGTAGGCCGAGATATCCATGGCCAGGGCAAAACTGGCCCGCGACGTTCCCACAAAATCGCGTTGCAGGTCCTCGCGGTCCGCGTACGCGAGCGAATGCACCACAAAATCCAGCCGCTCGGTGTGGTTGCGTACGTTGCGGAAAAAATCCGTGATGTCCTCGTCTTTCGAGACGTCGCAGGGATAAGCCGGCGCATCAGGCAGGTGCTCGCTCAGGAGTCTCTTGACGCGTTTCTCCAACGGTTCCCCGAGGTAGTTGAAGATGAGCCGGGCTCCAGCGCCCGCGCAGGCCGTCGCGCAGGCCCACGCGATCGAGCGCTCATTCGCAACGCCTAGAATTACCCCTGTCTTTCCTTGTAACAATCCCTCCGGCATGGCAATCTCCTCGAAAAGGTGCCTCCCAAATCCCTCGCGAACGAATTCCCATTGCGTGAGAATTCCCCCCACCCCCGAAAGAGCCTACCAGATTTCTCCCCATTATTGGAATCTCGATTGGCGCCTTCCAAATCCGTTCCCCCAAAAGCACGGTTGCCAGCCAGCAGTTACTCACGCTTTTCCGCCGCCGCAACGCGGTCAAGAGTCGTATCAACGCGATTGCGCGGCTACGGGGCTGCTTCACGCGGGAACCTTTTGGTCTTCCCAGTGTTTATTCTTTCGTGGCGGGCATGCAAAGCACCGGCAAACGGGAGAATCAGGATGCGCTCATACATTTCCCCCAGGCTATTCCGTCTGCTTCTTCTCGGCGGCCTGCTCCTGGCGGCGTCCTCGGGACGCCCCGCCGAGAATATGCGCGTGACGGATGACATCCCCTATACCGATCCGGGCGGCGCCCAGCCCGACCTCCTTGCTCTAGACATCTACGCGCCCCAATCGGGCGCGGGATATCCCGTCGAGGTCTATCCCGCGGAAAACAAGAACCACTTGACCCTCAACCGCGAACTGGGGTTTCCGGGCGATCCGCCCACCAAAGAAGTTCTGGCCTTCTTTGCTGCGCTCCTCGCGAAATAGTGCTATCCTGTTTAAGGAGGTGGTTGAGCATGGGGTGGGGAATTGTGGCACCGGGCGCCGTGCTGGCCGGGTTGGCGGCACTGCTGATTTACCTTACCTGGCTGCTGTTTTCCCGCGCGGCGCCTCGGATAAGCAAGAGCGGCGTCTTCACACTCTGGATATTCGTGCTGATGCTGACGACTCTCGTCCTGACCACCCTTATCGTTTTCCTGAAGTTCGCTTGAACACGCCTGCGCTTATGAGACGCGTCCGGCCGGTCTGACCCATTCAATCCTTCCCATTCGTCCGACTTGCACACGTGGGGGCCGCACGTCTACAGTGTGCCGAAAACAAGGAGGCATTCGTGCGCAAACCCTGCTCCTGTCTGGTCTTTGCCTTCGCTCTCTGCGCGGCTGTGCCCGCGGCCGCGCTTGCCGTGGGTGACGCCGTGCCGCCGCTCCGCTTGGGCGAGTGGGTGAAGCCCGGTCCCGTGGACCTGCTCGACTTCAGCGGCAGCACTCCAAAAACCTTCTTCTTGATAGAGTTTTGGGCTACCTGGTGCCAGCCCTGCCGCATGATGATGCCCCATATCAACGAACTGCAACGCCAATATGCCGGGGCGGGACTCGTGGTCATCGGGGTCAGCAACGAGGACCCGGAGACCGTGCGCGCATTCGTGGCATCCACGGGAGCGGACATGAGCTACGCCGTGGCCGTCGACAGCAGGAACCGCGACGTCTACAACGCTTACATGCGGCCCGTTGGCTCGCCAGGCCTGCCCCACGCATTTCTCATCGACCGCGAGGGCATGCTCGCCTGGCACGGCGTGCCCGCGGCCCGGGAACTGGATCCCCTCATCGAACGCATCGCCGGGAAACAGTACACCCTGAAGTCCGAGCAGCTTGCTCAACGCGCTGAGCGCCTTATCCCGCGCTATTTCGCCACCGTAAAACGCGGGGACGAGGCCGAAGCCGCGACGCTCGGCCAACGCATCCTCGAATGGGGCACAGCCCGCCCGGACATGTTGCGCGGCTTCGCATGGCGCATCCTGACGGAACCCGGCCTCGAAACGCGCGACGCCGAAACCGCTTTACGCGCTGCTACAGCCGCCGTACAAGCCGCGCCAGAGGACTTCAGGGCCCTTGAGACCCTCGCGCATGCGTTAGCCGAATCAGGCAAGTCAACCGACGCCGTTGAAACCCAGAAGAAAGCCATCGCCGCGTGCCCTGACGAGGTCCTGAGGAAAAGCATGCAGGATTCTCTTGAAGAGTTCCTGGCGCTTGAACCCAAAAACCCTACCCAACAGTAATGTGTCAAGATACTTAAACCCCATGCTAAGAACCATTTGCGTACGTGGTGCAAGCATGGAGGTGAGGAAGGGGCGGTTTGACTCGTGATTTTATTGATATCTGCAGGGGCCAACGGGCGCATTATCCAGAAACAGCGGGGTTCTGTCTTGACCACATTTTACCGTCACTTCGTATAGATGCCGCAGTTTCCAGTCTCATGTCGGAACCTACCCGCGAAAAGGCTCAATAAGGACACGATAATTACCCGATTTACACACTTTTTTCAGGAGCAGGATTTCAAAAACGAAGAAATCGTGAATATCTCTTGATATATTTCGTCAGATATCATACAATGGAGATGGCGATGCCGTATTAACCCGCACCGTCGGGTAGGAAAAACTCGAAAAACACGCTTCAGTGCGAACGGGAAAGGATTTGCTTATGGGAGAAACCGCTCGAGATATCTATTGTGAAGCTGTCAACGAGACCCATGTTGATTCCAATTGGTACCGGCGCGGCTTCACCTGCGAGAGACGTTGCGACCGCCCCGGCCAGACATGGTCGGATTATGCTCATGACGTTGATGAGCTCGTGATGCTTGTTGAAGGCGAAATCGAAGTTGAAATGAAGGGAAAGATTCACAAGCTTAGACCCGGACAAGAACTTCTGGTTCCCGCCTCTGTGCCTCACACCATCCGGAACGTTGGCTCTACGCACGCCGTGTGGTTGAAAGGCATGGCGATGGACCATGCGTATACGGATTAGTTGGCCCAACGGCGCCCTCACGGGGCTTTTGAACGACTCGGCCACCGCCCGCCAGCTGGCTGAAGTATTGCCGGTTTCTTCCTCCGCCAATACGTGGGGCGACGAAGTCTATTTCAGCGTGCCCGTCGAAACCGAACTCGATGCGCATCCCAAACAGGTGGTCGCTCCGGGAACCATTTGCTTCTGGGTGCAGGGTTCATCGGTCGCCATTCCCTACGGGCCCACGCCTGTCTCGGTCGGGAACGAATGCCGCCTCGTAACCGCCGTCAACGTCATCGGAAAACTCGACGGCGATCCCAAGACGTTATTTTCCGTCCAAGACGGGGATACCATTGTTCTCGAAGCCGAAAACGGCTAACCCTGTTTCTGTACTGGGACGTGCTCCCAGTGCCCCCTCCTCTGCGCGTTCAGCCAGAGGCCTTCTCCTCACGCGCTATTTGGTGGTCCAATTCCTCATGCGTATACTAGTGCCCTGCTACCCAAAAACCAGAAACCTTGGCCAGTCCATAGCGAGAGGTGAATATCCGTGAAGGACGCCTTAGTTGATCTGCGCAGCGACACGGTCACGCGGCCCACGCCGAGCATGCGTCAAGCCATGGCCGAAGCCGAAGTCGGCGACGATGTGCTGGGTGAAGACCCAACCGTCAATGCCCTTCAGAGAAGGGTCGCTGCGATGGTGGGCAAGCAAGCCGCCCTGTTTGTGCCCACGGGGACCATGGCGAATCTGCTGGCCGCCGTTTCCCAGACGCGGCCCGGCGACACCATCGTATTGGACGAGACCGCCCACCCGTTCAACTTCGAATCGGGCGGCCTCGCCATGGTCGCCGGCTTGATGACGAAGACCGTTCGCGGAGATTGCGGCATTCTGTCTCCCGAACAGGTTGAAGAGGCCCTCGTGCTTCATAAAGACCACCATTACTCGATAACGTCGCTGGTGTCAGTCGAGAATACCACCAACCGCGGCGGCGGCGCGGTATACCCGCCCGCCACCGTCGCGGCTATCGGCGATGTGGTGCACCGGCACGCCCTGCGTCTTCATTGCGACGGCGCGCGCATTTTCAACGCCTGTGCGGCCAGCGGCGCCGGGGTGAAGGAGTATGCCCGCCATTGCGATACCCTCTCGTTCTGCTTCTCAAAAGGGTTGGGGGCGCCCGTAGGGTCTATTCTCACCGGTGACGCCGAAACCATCGACCGGGCGCATCGCTATCGCAAAATGCTGGGAGGAGGCATGCGCCAGGCAGGGGTGCTTGCCGCCGCGGCCAATTACGCCCTGGACCACCACATCGAGCGCCTGCGCGATGACCACCACCGCGCGAGACGGTTCCGCGAAGCTCTCGAGGGCCTGCCGGGCATTGCATTCCCCCTGCCGTCGCCCACCAACATCGTGTTTCTCGATGTGATCAATGCGGAGCGCTTCGTTTCCGCCCTCAAACAGCACGGCGTACTCGCGGGCGTCGCCGGACCCACACGCATCCGGGTTGTGTTTCATCTCGATGTCGACGACGAAGGGCTCGAGACAGCCATAACGTGTTTTCGCGAAACCGCCTGCCGCAGTCAAGAATGAATCCGGCCATTCTCCCTACCCGCGCGCTTGCCAGGCTTTTGGGCTGCTCGAGCCTTTCTTGCCCCCCAGTTCCCGCGCATGATAGAGTTGCCGCGTTTTAGGCCCTGTTACAGTGTGTGACACGTACATTTTTACCAGGTGTATAGCAGATGAAGAAAGCTCTCGGAGTTCTGATCAAACTTGTCTTCACGGTGTTGCTGTTTGTCCTGTTGTTCCGGCCTCAGACATTCGGCTTGTCTGAAGACACATTCGGCGGTGTAACGCCCGCGAAAATGTGGGAGGAGCTCCGCGGAACCAATCTCAGCATTCTCGTGCCCTGGTTGGCATTTGCCGCGTTGATCAGGTTGGCGGGAATGACGGCGGGGATGCTGCGGTGGCGTCTTCTCCTGAAAGGGCAAGGGCTGACCATTCCCTTCGGCTATCTCGTACAGAGCTGGTTTGTAGGGCGATTCTTTGGCATCTTTCTGCCAAGTACGATCGGACTGGACGGCTATCGCTTCTACGACTCTTCGCTCTACACGGGCCAACCCGTGAAATGCGCGACCGTGATTGCCGTCGAAAAACTTATCGGTTTCGTCGCGCTCACGTTTCTTGTGTTTCTGACGTTCCCGCTCGGATTCCGGCTCCTCAACATCAATGTGGTCATTTTCGCGGGTATTTTGGTCGTGCTTGCGGTATTCGTCGCCGTGGCCTTTTTGCTTCTGCTGAATCCGCGCGTGATTCAAATCCTCGTGGCGGTCGTTCCGACGCCGGCCAAGATCTCGAACATGCTCAACAAGCTGGGCTTGGCCGCAACGGCCTACAGCGGAAACCGCATGCTGCTCCTGAAGGCCACGTTCCTCGGGCTGTTGGTCCACCTGGGCACCTGCTTCATGTTCTTTGGCACCATGATGGCCATACGCGCCGAGAATACCAGCCTGTGGGACATCCTGTTCGCGAGCCCGGTTATGATCTACGGCACGGTGCTGGGCCCGTCGATCGGCGGCGAGGGCATTCGCGAAATCGTGTTTGTCAGTCTGCTGAGCGGCACTGCCGGGGCTGCCGCCGCCGCACTTTTCGCCCACCTCGGGTGGTGGGTCGGCGATGTGGTGCCGTTCCTCATCGGGATGCCCATCCTCATACTCCGCTCGCGCAAACCCAAGGATGAAATGGCCTCGGAACTCGCCCGGATGCGCAGCAAAGCCGCCGAATCCCAAGTCCTGATGCATCTCACTCCTGACGAAGTAGCCGGCTACCGCCGCAACATCATCAACTGCCTCCTGGCGGGCGCTCTGGCCGGCCTCATCGGCGGCGCCATTATCGGTCTGGCCGAAGCGGCATGGGTGGTGAGCCATCACGCAGGCTATACGGAATGGTCCGCGTACTGGTGGGGGCCCGCGGTATATGGCGCGCTTTTCCTATGGGTGGGCTTGGGAATCGCCGCCGGGCTTACCTTCCTGTATCTGCTTGCCAAGCGGTTTCTGTCCGCCAAGTTTGATTTTGCGCTGACCCTTGGGCTGGTGCTGGCCATGGCCTTCCTTGCCATCGGCCGTTTCTGTTACCGGCGCGATGTCCTCGGCGAAAAACCTCTTACCATGGGCCAGAACCTCAACGTGCTCATTATTGCCCTCGGGCTTCTGGCGGGAGCTGCGGTGCTGGCTCTCCTCGTAACCTGGCCGTTTCGGTTCAAACGCGGCGCGGCGTCGGGAGCCGGCGCTGGCGTCTTCGCGGCTCTCGTAATTCTGGGCGTGGCACTATCCTTCGGGGCCCCCGGCCGTGCCGCGCCCGAATTCGCTCCGCCCCAGAAAGCAGCCGGTCCCAACATTATCCTGATGGTCGCCGATGCGCTTCGGGCCGACTATCTGCCGGACTATTCCGAGTCTGCGCCCATCGAAACCCCTGCGCTCAGCCGGTTCGCCGGCGATAGCGTCCTGTTCACGGGGTGTTTTTCGCAAGCTTCGTGGACCAAACCCTCGTTCGCGACCATCTTTTCGGGCCGTTATCCGGAGTCCCATACTGCTACCGGCAAGAACTCGAGCCTCCCGGACGAAATCACCACTTTCGCGGAGGTGTTCTCTCAGCACGGCTACTATACAAAAGGCTTCTCGAACAACCCCAACATCATGGGGTCATTCAATTTCGGACAGGGGTTCACTGATTACACCGACCTCAAACCCGACCTGTACTTCTTCGCCGAATCCTCCGCGTCGAAGCTCACGGGCTACGACGGCCTCCGGAAAATATGGAGTGTGGTTGCCAAGCGGTTGGGGGGCAAGATGAACGTTACCCGCTTCTATCAGCCCGCCGAGGTCGTCTCGCGCGAAGCCCTTGCCTGGCTCGACGGGACCGAACGCCCCGCCGGCGCCCCCTTCCTGCTGTTCATGCACTACATGGACCCGCATGACCCGTTCATGAACCACGACAATCCCGGCGAAGGCTACGCGCGTGTCCAAAGTGGCGATCCTGACCCCGGGAAGTTTCTCGAGCCCATGCGGCACGCGTACTACACCGAAATCGAGTACATGGATGCGCACATCGGCGCGTTCCTTGACGGACTGCGCGAACGCGGGCTCTACGACACCAGCGTCATCCTGTTTACTGCCGACCACGGCGAGGAATTCTATGACCACGAGGGGTGGTGGCATGGCCAGACGCTCTACGATGAAGTGATACGCGTGCCCTTGATGCTGCATCTTCCGGGGGGCGAGCTGGCGGGTCAGAGCAACGCGGATTTCGCGCGCCACATCGATATTGCACCAACCATGATGGGGCTTGTCGGCCTGCCAAAACCCGAGGAAATGCCCGGGATGGCCCTGCTCGAAGGCGGCGTGTTCAAGAATGACGCCACCGGGCATGTCTACGCCGAGAACGACTTCGAGGGCATCGTCCTTCAGGCCGTACGCACCCGCGATGAGAAACTTATCTTCGCCAACGAAGGAAACCCGCGCGGCCTCGCGCCCGTCGAGCACTACAATCTGGCCACGGACCCTCGAGAAACCACGAATCTCGGCGACAGCGTGCCGGATCGGGTCCATGAACTGGCCTCTTTGCTCGAAGGGATGGTGGCGTTCATCCGGGAAGGCGCCGCCGAACCCGCTATCGTAGACGGCGTTTCCCAGGACGTCGCGGACCAGCTCAGAGCGCTCGGATACGGCGGCAACGACGCCAAGACGTCACCCAAGAGCGAAACCAGCCAGGATGCCAGCGGCCAGAGCGTCCCGGACCCTGACAGCGCACCCTGACCCGCTTGTCTCACATCGTGGTCACTCCCGGGCGGTCCCGCGCCTGAATTCTTCCGCCCGGTGCCGTACTATCCTGCCCTCCAAGAGGTAGATGACGTCCTCGGCGATATTGGAGGCATGGTCGGCGATCCGCTCAATGTTATGGGAGATGCCAAGCAGGTTGATGTAGCTGTCAACCCGGTCTGGCTCCTGTTGAATCGCTTTCTCGACCTGGCCGTACATATGCTCGTTTATTGCATCCACCTCATCATCAGCGAGGATGACTTCGTAAGCGAGCGAGGCATCGAGGTTCACCAGCGCGTCAAGGCTCTTGTGCAGCATGTCCTGGGCTTTCTGAGCCATGTCAGGGAAGTCGATGTGAATATCCATCCACTCCTTGTTCACGAGCAGGAGCACACGCTCGGAGATATTCACAGTGGCGTCCCCAATGCGCTCGAGTTCTGCGTTAATCTTCAAGACGGCAATGATATGCCTGAGATCATGAGCTACCGGCTGGTAGAGCGCCAGGATCTTCTGGCATTCCTCCTCGATGTCGACTTCGCACAAGTCGATTTCGCTGTCGGCGCTTATGACGGACTTGGCCAGCTCTGAGTCGCGTTCCCGTAAGGCCGTGGTGGCCATCTGCACGGCGCTTTCCACCATCGTGCTCAAGTTCAAAATCCGCTTCTTGAGCTTCTCGATCTCGTTGTGGAGGTGTTTGGACATGGCGCGCTCCAAAGGGGCCCCCGGCCCCGGTTATCCATAGTGACCGGATACGTAGTCTTCGGTACGTTTGTCCCTCGGATTCTCGAAAATATTGATGGTTGGCCCAAACTCTATCAGTTCGCCCAACAGCATAAAGGCCGACTCCGACGAAACCCGGCTGGCTTGTTGCATGTTGTGTGTCACGATTACGATGGCGTATTGCTCGGCCAGGTGTTGCATCAGCTCTTCGATATGCCCCGTAGCGATCGGGTCGAGCGCCGAACAGGGCTCGTCCATGAGCAAGACCTCCGGCTCAAGCGCAACCACCCTGGAGATACAGAGCCGTTGCTGTTGCTCTGGCGAAAGCGCAAGCGCAGGACCATTCAGCCGGTCTTTTACCGCGTCCCAAAGCCACGTGGCCCTGAGGCTCCTTTCAACGGCCTCGTTCAGCTCGCCCCGCCGAATCCCGCCGTGGACGCGAAGGCCGTATGCCACATTGTCGGCGACGGACAAGGGAAATGGATTGGGGCGCTGGAAAACCATCCCGACGCGCCGCCGAAGATGTGTGAGATCGATCGCTGGACCGTGGATATCCATTCCGTCGAGAAGGATCTGGCCGCTAATCCGGACACCTTTGATCAGCTCGTTCATCCGGTTGAAGCAGCGCAGCAATGTGGATTTACCGCATCCCGAAGGGCCGATGATCGCCGTGATCATCTGGGGCTTGATCTGGATATCAACATTCTTAAGGGCGTGAAAAATGCCGTAGTGCAGGTTCAACGCCTGAGTCTGTATCTTGAACTCCATTGCGGTTTCCTAGCCGAATTGCCCGATCAGATAGTCGTTGGTCCGTTGATCGCGGGGCGCGGTAAACAGCTGGTCTGTGGCGCCCACCTCGATGAGGTCGCCCATCAGGAAAAATGCCGTGCGGTCGGAGGCCCGGGCAGCCTGTTTCGTATTGTTGGTAACGAGGACGATGGAGTGGCTTGCCTTGAGTTCCGCCAGCGCATCCTCGATCTTCGCGGTGGAGATGGGGTCCAGGCCGGAGCACGGTTCATCCAGGATGAGTACCTCCGGATTGAGCGCCAGGACCCGGGCAAGACACAGGCGCTGTTGTTGGCCGCCCGATAGATTGTGCGCGTGCTCGTGGAGCCGGTCCTTGACTTCGTCCCACAAGAAGGCCGCGCGCAAAGCGGCTTCCACGCGTTCATTCAAGGCGCTCCTCGAACGGATTCCAGCCAGTCTTGGACCATACACCAGGTTGTCGTAGATGGACCAGGGTAGCGGGACCGGCACCGCATAGACCATTCCGACCCGGCGGCGCAGATCCGCGACATCAACTTCCGGGCTGTAAATGTCTTTCCCATCAAGGAGGATTTGGCCCGTGTGCGAGAATCCGTGCTGGAGGTCATTGAGACGGTTAAGACATCGCAGGAAGGTCGTTTTCCCGCTGCTCGCGGGCCCAATGATCGCCAAGCGCTCGTTGGGCAGAACATCCAGGTTGAGATGCCGAAACGCGCGCGTCCCGCCGAAGCTCACGGAGAGGTCCCGCACCTGCATTTTCGGGTTCGGCTCGCCGCTCGTCATCGTCCCGCCCTCCGCACGAACTGGCGCATCAGCCAGTAAGCCAGGGCATTGAGCGCCAGAATCGAAATAATCAATACCGACGCCGTGGCGTAGGCGTTCTCCATCGACAGGCCTTCACGGGACAAGATATAGAAATGCAGGGCAAGGGTGCGGGACGAGTCGAATAACGAGTTGGGCATATGCAGCGCGGACCCGGCGGTAAGCATTACGGCTGCGGTTTCACTGATGCTCCGGCCGAGCGACAGGACGACGCCGGTGCAAATGCCGGGCAAAGCGAGGGGCAATACAACCTTGGTGGCCATCTGCCAGCGGGTGCTGCCCAGACCATAACTGACCTCGCGGTAGGCGTGCGGAACCGCGCGAATTGCTTCTTCCGTCGTCCGGATAATGGTCGGCAAGACCATCAGGGCCAGCGTCAAAGCGCCGGAGAGCACGCTGAGTCCCATCCCCAGGGTGATGGTGAAGAAAACGAATCCAAACAATCCGAAGATAATAGATGGTATGCCCGCCAGACAATCGGCCCCGAACCGAATAACCGCGGTCAACCGGCTTTCTCGGGTGTACTCGGTCAGGTAGAGGGCCGTGGCTACGCCGATTGGCGCAGCGATCGCGACCGCCAGGCCGGCCACCATAATCGTCCCGACAATCATCGGAAACACGCCGCCTTTGCGGCCCATGCTCTGAGGGGATTCGGTCAGGAATGTCCAAGTGATTTGCGGCAGCCCATGCACCAGAACAAAAGTGATGATGAACAGCAGCACCCCGATGGTAACTAGAGCCAAGGCCCACATTGCGGCAACCGCGATGCGCTGACCGGCGGCAGGAGACAATCTCATCATCGGGACCCGCCCTTCTTGGCGCTGCTTCGGGCAATGGCGAGGGCTATCGTGTTGAGCATCATAATGATGGCAAATAACGTCACGCCCGTAGCGAACAGCGCCTCCCGGTGTTCTCCCGACGCATAACCCATTTCGAGCGCGATGTTGCTGGTCAACGTCCGCACCGGATCGAGGAGTCCGTGGGGCACCTCCAACGCGTTTCCGGCGACCATGATCACGGCCATGGTCTCTCCAACTGCGCGCCCCATCCCCAGTATCACGGCGGCCATGATGCCCGAACGTGCGGCTTTAAGCATGACCATGCGAGTGGTCTGCCACTGCGTGGCGCCGAGGGCGATCGAGCCTTCCCAGTAGGACCGCGGCACCGCCTGGAGCGCGTCTATCGAGATGCTCGTTACCGTAGGCAGGACCATGATGCCAAGGACTATCGAGGCGGCCAGAACCGAAAGCCCGGGGCCGCCAAGATACGTGCGAATGAGCGGCACAATCGTGACCACGCCCATGAATCCGTAAACGACGGAAGGAATTCCCGCAAGCAATTCCACCACGGGTTTCAGCACCGACGCCAACCCCGCCGGACAGAACTGCGTCAGCACTATCGCAAGGCCCAGCCCGAAAACGGACCCGATAGTCATCGCGCCAGCCGTTACAGCCAGCGAGCCGGCTATCATTGAACAGATGCCAAATGCTCCATTCTTGGGGTCCCAGTCAGAGGACAGGAAGAACTCCCGCACGCCCGATCTCAGAATGATTGGCAGGCCTTCTTTGAAAATAAACACGGTTATCAGGGCCAGTCCCGAGATTGCCGACAACGCCACAATCATAAGAGCGGCGGCTATGAGTTTGTCCTGTTTCATTGGGCGTGCACCAGCCCCTCGGTCTCGAGAATCTTCTGACTCTCTGGGGAAAGAACGTAGTCAAAGAAGCGCTGGGCTTCCGGTCTGAGAGTGCCCTTGGTGACAAACAGGAACGGACGGGCCAGCTTGTAGGACCCCGCGAGCACGTTTGCAGAAGAAGGCTGGATGCCATCCACCAGGACCGTTTTCAGTTCGTGTCCAACCAGGCCCAGGGACATGTATCCGATGGCCGCCGGATCTCCCTTGACCAACTCCTTTACCGCGCCGTTCGATTCTTGTGTCAGAGCTCTGCGCGAGATACGCTCCTTACCCATGACCAGATGCACAAAACTTTCACGCGTGCCGGAACCTTCTTCCCGGGTGATGGGCCGCACAGGCCCGTCATGGCCCCCAACCTCGCTCCAGCTCTGGATCTCTCCGCTGAAAAGCCCGCGGATCTGGGCGGAGGTCAGCTCGGATACGGGGTTGCCGGGGTTGACGACGATGGCCAGGCCGTCCCGGGCAATGACCGTGCCTGTAAACTGTTGTTCTTCCTCCGGAGTGAGCAGCCTCGAACACATGCCGATATCGGCCAGGCTGTTAGACACCGCCTGCAACCCCGCGGTGGACCCGCCCCCCTGCACATCGACGTTCTTGTTTGGGTTCTTTGCGGTATATTCCTCGGCGAGCAGTTCCGCAAACGGCTGAATTGATGTAGACCCCACGACGCTGACCGCGCCGGTCTGCCCATCTTTGCAGCCGGGCGTGAGCGCAACGAGTGCTGCCGCCACATAGAGGCAAAGTGCTCTCGCTTTCGGATGCATTCTGCGGTCCCCAGGAACTCTACTGAAGGTGCTTTATTCTCATTCCGCAGACAAAGTGTACTACAGATCGCCAGTGCTTTTGTAGCCTCCAGGACCCAGACACGTGCCGTCCCTCATGGGCCCCGTAAACCACTCCCCGCGAAGCATCAGTCCGGCTGCGCCAACACCGTGAAAGTCATGGGACTTACAGGTCTTATGAGTCCATTGGCCGCATCAGGGAAGTGAGAACCCCGCCTGCGCTACTCCAGCTACGCCAGGTTGAAACGATAATGCAGGGCGCTGCTGATCACGCCGATGGCGCCGTCGGGCGTCTGGATCGACGCCAGGTAGCCTTTCGGCTCGGCATGCGTTGCGTCCATCACGAATTCTCGGGTCCACGCGCCTCCGTCGAATGTCGCGGCTTCGTTCACTCCGGTGACCAGTTTCCGCACCGGCCACGTCGCGACGGCGAAACTATGGCTGTGCCTGCTCGAGGACGATGTTGTCGAGGTAGAACACGCCGTCCACGTCGCCGTCCGCAACAAAACCCAGCCAGGCCACATGCCGGAAGTCGCTATTGCCGAAAGGCAATCCTTCGGCCACCACCGGGTCCTGACCCGGCACCGTCACGGTCACACTGAACGTGCCGCTGCTCTCCTTGCCAAGGGACGTTCTGATCTCGACATGAAACCATTGTCCTGCGGGCACTTTGAGCAATGGCCTGTCCATGGCGGTCAACGTTCCGTCGCTGCTGATATGGATTCGCGGACCCGCCTTGTATGGATGACCGCCCGAGCGCCATTCGCAATACATAATTACACCGGGTTCCACACGAATATCGAAACTGCCCACAACATTTCCCCCAAACACCAGGGGATGGTAGAAGAAATGCGGATTGTAGGGTTGGTCGAGCCCGGGTTTGTCCTGGATCTTGAGACTTCGAGCTCCGCCAGCCGCCGTTTCATCGGTGACGAGGATGGTAGCCTCGGCTGTTGTCCCCGACGTGGCGGCATTCTTTGGCCCTGCGCCGGGGGGCGTGTCTTCGAAATCGTCGCGCACGAACTTGGGCTCGAAGGGCGCGGGCAGCTCGGAAGGGGGATGCTCGACGCGTTTCGGCGCCTCGACCCACGCCTCGTCCCCATACAGGCCGATGCCGCTCGTGTCAATAGGCTCAAACCCAATGCCGAGGGCCGGCGAATCCGGTTTCAGGTGAAAATCCAGCGCCTGCGGGTTTTCGAATAGCGGATCGGCGACGAGCGAGTGTTCGTCCTGGCCTTTTGCCCGCCATTGCTCCAGCGTGTTTCCCGCAAACAGGATGTTGCCGCCGAGCGATTCATCCCAGTAACAGTTGAAATCGAGGTCATACTGATTATCGCTCCAGTTGCTGCTCAGGAGCTGGCCGTTGTTGAAGTAGACAATGTTGCGCCGGAACGTGAACGACAGGTGTTCCTCCATCCGGGTGCGCTGAATCTGCCCTTCCTGCGAGTACGCGAAAATGTTGTTCTCGATGCGGTTCTCCTGGCCGTAATGCTGATGGAAACCGCCTGTCTTCGTGTTGTATACGAGGTTGTTCTCGATGCGCAGATACGAGCTGCCTTCGTCGGGATAGATTCCCCAGCCCCCGTACGAATACGAAACCACATCGTGAATGTGGTTGTACCGGCACACGGTCCCCGGCGCGCGCCCAAGCAGGTAGATGCCGCCCATATCGCTCAGATACCGTTTCCCCAGATGGTGAATATGGTTGTACTCGATGATGTTGTGGTTCGCCGAACTGGGCGCGTACCCCCACGACCAGCCCACCGACACCCCCGTGTAGTAGAAGTCGTGAATCTCGTTGTGCGAAACGGTGTTGTAAGAACTCCTGCCAATCCACACCCCCACCGCGGGGTGGTAGATGGTTCCGCCGTCGTGGATCCAGTTGTTGTCGGCCACGTTGAGGCGGCACACCTGGTATGACGTCGCCGCGTCGCCCATCTCGCCCAGTCGTACACCACCTGCGCCAAGGTCGTGGATATGGTTCCTGGCGATAAGGTTATCCTCGCATCCCTCGCCGAACCAGACTCCGTAGTTGCTGACATGGGCGATATCGCAGTTCTCGACGGAACAGTTCCGCGCCCCCCGGGCCTGGAACGCCGCGTTGACCGAGCACGCGGCCTGCTGGCTGTTCATGCCCTCCGACGGAAGGCTGTAATCGGTGTGATAAAACGCAATGCCTTTGAAGTGAAGATGCTCCACGAAAGCGCCGCCGGCCGTATCGCCCTGAAGCACGATCAATTGCTGCGCAACCGGCGCGATGACCTCCGCGGTGTCCATCTCCTCCCCCGGTTTCGGGATGTACGAGACTGTTTTCGTCTTGCGCTCGAGATACCACTCGCCGGGCGCGTCCAGGCCCTCCAGAATGTTCTCCACGTAATACCGTTGTCCTGGCCCGGACCACCGGTTGAAGTCCCACCCGCCTTCAGGACGTTTCATGATCAGCAGGCGCTGTTCCCTGTCAATCCGCTCAACGGGAAGCTTCGTGATGTCCCACGAATGAAGTCCCACCACGAGCACGTCCTCGATGTTCTGCCACTCCTGCACGTCTCCTTCCTTATACCGAATGGCATTGTGCGGGCTGACAACCGGTTTCTGGGTGTTCGGGTCATTTATGACGGGCGCCGTCCCGTCGCTGATGAAGTTGTCTCCGTTAGGACTGCGTGCCGGGCCGCGAAACTCGCCGTTCACCCACAACGCGCAGAACGGCGAGGGACGAGGCCCCGCTTCCGGCACGATTGCCCGCCAGACCCCGCCATCCTGCGTCCAGCCTGTAACAGGGACTCCGCCGCTGACAACCGGATGCTCGCCCGGATACGCTTCGTATGTGATCGGCGCCGTGGGCGACCCCGTGTCTACCGGCTCGAAGACGATAGGCGCCGTTACACGGTACACGCCGTTCCGCAGTTGTACCGAGACAGGCCCCGGCAACCTGCCAGCGCCTTTCATTTCCCGCAACAAATCGCGCGCGCCCGTGATAGTCGCGCGCGGCCCGTCCGTCCCCTCGGCATTGGGTTCCGGCAGGGTTCCCGACCACGCATCGTTGCCGTTGGGCGCGACATACAATTGCAGCGCCGTATCGCCGGCATGGGCGACGGAAAGGGCCGCAACAATCGCAGCTACAAGGATGAGTCTCTTGCACATGACGCTTCTCCTGAGTTCTTGGGATTTTGGAGACACAATACCCAATTCTGCTTCCAGGTACACCTTTTCCCTTTCCGCAACTATGTTCTATACAAAGAATAGTGTATTGTTTCCCCAAAATTCGGTGCGCTATCATACGCCCCTACAAGCCAGAAACCGGCGGGAACAACCTTGGAGGAAAGACGTATGCGGGGAACATCCGGCATTCTCAAAGGCGTCACGGCCACCTTGATTGCTATTGCCCTTGCCCTATGCACCGGCTGCGGCGGAGACCAGACGGCTTCCCCGGGTCCACGCGATGTCGCGAGCCAGCCAGCCAAACCCCGCGTGGCCCTCATCATGAAATCCCTCGCCAACGAGTTCTTTCTCACCATGGAGGAGGGGGCTAAGGCTCATCAGAAGGCAAATGCCGGCACGTACGACCTCGTAGCGCAGGGCATTAAAGACGAACGCGACGTCAACCGGCAGGTACAGCTTGTCGAGCAGATGATCGCACAAGACGTCGACGCCATCGTGATTGCCCCCGCGGACTCGAAACTCCTCGTATCCGCCTGCCAGAAAGCCATGGACGCCGGCATCGTGGTCGTCAATATCGACAACAAGTTCGACAGCGGCGTGCTGGCCGAGCGCAACGTCCAAATCCCCTTTGTGGGACCTGACAACCGCAAGGGCGCGCGCCTGGTCGGCGAATATCTCGCCGGAAAACTTTCGCCAGGCGATCCCGTGGCCATCGTCGAAGGCATTCCCACCGCCTTCAACGCCATCCAGCGCAAACTGGGATTCGAGGATGCCATGAACGCCGCAGGCATGAAAATCGTCGCCTCCCAGTCCGGCAGTTGGGAAACTTCGAAGGCGAACCAGGTCGTCTCGGCGGTGATCACCGAAAACCCGAACATCAAGGCCTTCCTGTGCGCGAACGACAGCATGGCCCTGGGCGCGGTGGCCGCTCTGCGCGCTGCCGGGAAGCTCGAGTCCGTGCGCGTGGTCGGGTTCGACAACATCTCCGCGGCCCAGGAACTCCTCAAGAAAGGCGAGCTCCTCGCGACGGCCGACCAGCACGCGGACCAGCTCGCCGTCTTCGGCATCGAGTACGCGTTGAAGATGATCGGGGGAGAAGCCCTCCCCGAAGATTACGAAACCCCCGTCGACCTTGTTACGGCCGAAAACCTGTAAGCATCATGCAGCTAATCCGGGGCCCGCACCGAGAAAGAAGTTCTGAATGAGCAGCGGCAGACGTTCCTATATCTTTCTGCTCGACTATCTCGGGCTTACCGTCGTCCTGCTCTTGCTCATCGCGGGATTCAGCGTATTCACCGAAAATTTCTTCACCCTCACGAATTTCCGGACCATCGTGAACCAGACTCCCGACGCGGTCGTTATCGCTGTCGGTATGACCTTCGTGTTGATCATCGCGGGCATCGACCTTTCAGTGGGGTCGGTGCTTGGGCTGAGCGAGGCCGTTCTCGCAGTCTGTCTTCATCGCTTCGGATTGCCTATGCCGGTTGGAATCGCGGCCTGCCTGGGCACCGGCCTGCTATGCGGCGTCCTCAACGGCGCCACTACCATCACGTGGCGGCTGCCCTCATTCATCGTGACCCTGGGCATGCTCGAGATCGCTCGCGGCGGCGCATACCTCGTGACCAATTCCCGCTCGATCTACCTGGGCACGCAACTCGGAGGTTTTGTTTCGTTGCGCATCGGCGGCGTCTCCATGATGTTCGTGATCGCCGTTCTCGTCGTTGTTGCGGGGCAGATTGTGCTGTCGCTCACGGCATTTGGACGCCATCTCTTTGCGATCGGGTCCAATGAAGAATCGGCCCGGCTGTCGGGCATCCCCACGCAACAGTTGAAGGCGGCCGTGTTCGCACTAAGCGGATTCCTTGCCGGTTTGGCGGCGCTGATCAGCGCGGCGCGGCTCGAGGGTGTCAATCCGGAAGACGGCATCGGTTACGAGCTGCAGGCGATCGCGGCCGTCGTCATTGGCGGCACAAGCCTTTTCGGCGGCCGCGGGTCAGTGGTTCGCTCGTTTCTCGGCGTCATGATCATTGCGGTGCTCGCGGGCGGTCTGGCTCAGGCAAATGCCCAGGAGCATACCAAACGCCTCGTAACGGGCATGGTCATTGTTGCTGCCGTGATCATCGACTACTACCGCAACCGGTTGCGCGCTTCGAGTGTTTCCGGATAGTCAACGGGAGCATCCCGGCCGGTCAACGGTCCAAACGAGGTACTGCCATGCTCAAGACGTTGCTTCTTGCGGCCATCGCCTTCCCCATTCTCTCGGTGTGCGCCTTTGCCGGCGCGTACGAGGACCAAATCGCCGATATACGCGAAATCAAACAGCGCATCACCGCCGCGTGGCAAACCCCCAACACAGACCTCGACGGAACGGTAGCCAGGCTGCTCTCCGCTGAAAAAGGCTGGTGGGCCGAATATACGCTCGAACATCCCGGAATCTACCACCATGGAGGAGCGTTCGGTCCGCCTCTCACTCTCGCGCGCGCCTACGCGAGCCCGCAAAGCGCGCACCACGCCAGCCGGGAGGTCCTCGCATCCATCGAAGCCGGTCTCCGTTATCTGCAGACCATGGTTTATCCCGGCTGCAAACGCGTCGGAAACTGGTGGTCGTGGGACATCGGCATGCCTATTAAAATCCTTCCCATGCTGTTTCTGCTGGAAGGGACCATGAACCCTGAATTGTACGATGCCTACGTCAAAACCGTGACGTACCTCCTCCGGTGCGAAGATGAAATCCAGGCGCAAGGCGCCTGGCAACCGCCCGCGCAACCGTTTGTCGGCAAGACGGATACCAACGCGCTCTGGGTTGCTCATCGCTGTTTACAGTTGGCTGTCCTGCTTGAGAATCCCGCCATGGCAGGCAAATGGTCGGACCGCTCGTTCGGCGAGATGGGCGAACCCGGCGATGGTTTTCTGCAGGCTGACTACAGTTACAAGTTCCACGGCGCAATTCCCATGTGGGCGTACGGCCGCTCCTTTCTCCAAGACTATGCCGAGATGGTCAAGACGTACGAGGGAACGTATCTCGGGCCCAATGGCGCCCAACTCGGCCGCTACGCCGCGATGACCGGCCATTTCGTCGACGGATTCCTGTATCGCGGGCGTATCTGCCCGGCCCTCATCGGCCGCGAGATCAGCCGTGGACCCGAAACCTACCGATCTTCCTGCGGATTTGCCGCCGCCGATGCGCTTGCGGGTTCCAGCCATCCCCAAGCATCCCATTTTGTTGCGCTTGCCGCACGCGAGGCGGGCTATCTCGGCTGGACGCCGCCACAACCCGCCATCGAACCCGCGCCGCCCAGCACAGGCGTTTTCGCTTATCCCGACAGCGATTTCCTCCAAGTCACCCGCGCGGATTGGGCCCTGGGCATCAAAATGCACTCCGCGCGTAACAAAGGCTACGAATCCATCAACCAGGAAAATCTCCAGGGATGGTTTTTCAGCCACGGAAGCATGTTCTATTTTCTTGACGGCGACGAGTGGCGCAATTGCTGGCCTACCATCGATTGGACCCGGCTTCCGGGCACGACCGCCGCCGTCGAGCGCAAAGAGCAGAACGAGTCCCCGTTTGTTGGGCTCGTTCCCGTATCCGGCGACACCGCGTTCGCCGCTGAAGAGCTTCGCGCCGGCGGTTTTCAGGCCCGCAAGCTTTGGCTGGTTGACGGCGGCGTCATCCTGTGCGCGGGCGCAGATATCGCAGGTCCCGGCCGGGTTGAGACAACCATCATTAACCTGCCATTGCCGCTCGATGCCGAAGCCGTCGTCGATGGCCAATCCCTCCCGAACGAGGCCTTCGAAACAGACGCCGTGGCCTCCTGGATATGGGCGAAGAATGTGGGCTATGTCTTCCTCGAGCCCACCAGACTCCATCTGTTGCGTGAAACTCGGCAATCCGACTGGCATTCAATTCGCGGCGACCATGTGGGCGGCAAGGGCAGCGTCGAGACGCAGGCCTATTTCACCGCGGTCATCCCTCACACCGCGGATATGCCCGCATACGCCTACGCGTTCTGTCCGCGCCGCGCTTCCAGTGAGATGGCCGAGGCAGCTCAGGCGGTCCGAAGCTCCTATGCCCTCGATATCAATCCTCACGGTGCGCGCGTCGAGTATCCCGCCGGCAACGCCTTCGCCTTCTGGGAACCGGGTGTGCTTCAGAACGTCGAGACGGACCGAAGCTGTCTGCTCGTTATGCAAGGCGAAGACATCCACGTGGCCGACCCCGCATGGCGGGACGGGCCATTCACGCTCAAAGTCCATGGCCGCGCTCTCGAACCCGTCATATGCCAGCGCGGACGTTCCGTCATGGTCAAGAGCGCGAAACCATAGTCCAATCCATCTTCCGAGAGCCTGTTCAGCGGGCTGCCGACAGGTCTTCTCCGCCGTGGCGCCGTGTTCTGACCGCGCCACTCTTGCGGCCACAGGGTCGCCATCGTTCGAGCAGTGCAGGACGGGATCTAAGCGGCCAGAGGGACTCAAAGGATGCCGAGAGGGCAGGGGGTACCTCGGGTTGCCGCGGGCCGGCTCGGCTTCGTCGCGAGTCCATGCGGGCGGCGTGGAACACCTGATTGACGAGAATGCATGCCGCTCTCTATTCTAGCCTTGCTGTACGGGCTGCGTATCGAAGGCTTCCCGTGTAGTGGGCTCAATACAAGTATGGGGAGCGCTCTTGATCACTCTTCATCTGTTGCGGGGCCCAAATCGTTGGCCGGTTGTGCCGTGAACGCCTTGACTGCCTCGGGCTTCTTCGGGGCTGTCCAACCGGCATGCGATTCAGCACCAGCAAACAGCATCCGCGGAACGGGAGAAAGCACGGAAGACGTGAATAGCCAAAACGTCATGTTAATGCTCCTATCCTTCGGGATCTTGCTGGCCGTGGCACGTTTACTCGGCGAGTTGGCGGAAAAGCTGCATCAACCGGCAGTTCTGGGTGAGCTTCTCGCCGGTATTCTCCTCGGACCGACCGTATTGGGCAACATGGCTCCGGCCGCGGTCCAGTTTCTCTTCCCCCCACAAGGCCCGAACGCCGTTGCCCTTGAAGCCCTGTCTACTCTGGCCATTGTGCTGTTCCTTTTGGTAGCCGGCATTGAAGTGGATCTGTCAACCGTCTGGCGGCAAGGAAACGTTGGGCTCAAGG